>USHE01000046.1 GCA_900554385.1 uncultured bacterium
TTACGCCAGCTGAAAGCCTTGTAACAATCTTGATATTGTGTATAATGGCGGCGTTGACGCTACCAATAGTTAGAAAATCTAATCCGGATAAATTGGAGGCATTGCGTCGAAAGAGTTACTACATACTAGAGCAGACTGTAACGCAAATGTATACTGATGATAGTATGTATAGGAAACGTATGGATGGTGAGAAAGAAGGTTTTCGAAATACAGAAACAATAAAACTGGAAGGTAAAACTTACGGCGGTAATACGAAATTTTGTGAATTATTTGCAAAACACCTTGTAAAGCGCGAAGGAAGCTTGGTAAAGTGTATATCAAACGATAAAAGTGTGACGAGTGCTGATAATGTTGATTGGTATTTACCTGTGACGAATTTTACTGAGATTTATGTTCCGATAAAATTTGACGTAAACAGTGTTGAAGAACCAAATTGTGAGTATAATGCAAAGAGCTGTCCAAAGCCGGATACATTTACATATTACATAAATGCTTACGGTAGAGTAGTAAAAGATCCTCCTGTTATAAAGCAAACAACATACTGCATCATAACCGAAATAACCGGAAAAGGTCATGTCTTGCCATCAAATTCGTATTGCGGATTAAGCAACGGGACATATAAACTTCAAGCAGTACCCGATGAAGGCTGGTTGTCTAACTGGCAAAATAATGAACGAACTGTTACAATAAACGGTCAAGATGTACAAACGAGTGTGCGCTTTTCTGAAAGTCCAAAGGCTTGTATCCATTTAAATGTGAATTGTAGTGAGAGTGCGGAGAAATGCGGGAAGTATGAGATAAGCAAAGGAACTTTTAATAAATCATCCAATGTTTATAGTGCCTGTAATTTGACATCAGGAAGTTACGAAATACGAGTAACTCCAACTGGAAATTATAAGTCGAACTGGACTGAAGATACTGTATATTTAAACGGAGATGATATAACGCGTGATGTAACGTTGTATGAGCCAACGTATTGTGCAGTATTAGACGTAAGCTGTCCTGCTGGCGGTGCAAATTTCTGCGGAAGATATATGATTAATGGAGTAAAGGAGATGAATGCAAACGGCGGTAACGCACGTTTATGTAATCTTGTGAACGGGAATTATGAATTAGAGGTTCATCCATTAGAGGCAGGAGGAAAAGATGTTTACAAACCAACACCAAAAACACAATCATTTAGAATTGCCAATAGTGATTGGAAAGGAAGTGTATTGTTTGAAAAATTGATAAAGAATTGTCGTGAAGACGGATATTTTGAAGTTGGCGGTAAAAAATTCAGCTGTCCTTTTAGACCAAGCCCTCTAAGTAAAGCTGACTGTGAAGCTGAAAAAAGTAAATTGGGAATTGAAAATTGTTACTCTGATACTGACTATTTCGCAGGTGCGGTCAAGCAGTGCGGGGGTGTTTCATATTTGCCTACACGCCAGGATACTGCTAACATAGCACAATTAATTTATCCTGCTAAGACATTTGGTACCGTCGGAAGAGATGATTACAGCTGGGCTGCATCACGTATAGATGACATTGTTGATAGAGAGTTTTTATCGTTATTATATACAAACCCAAATGATTTAAATATGACAATAATTGAGAGAGAAGATACGTTATATGATATCCCGCATTATTATTGCGGAAGATATTTTTATCTCACAAATACTCATTGGAGCTGTAGTCTTAAAAGATCTGAAGGAATGTATACTGTATGTGTAATTAAGTAATTATTTTGAAAATTGATTCTAAAAGACGACATTTTATTTTTAATGTCGTCTTTTGTATTTTATGTTATAATTTCTTTGAAACGGAGAGTTTATGGATAAATCATTACTAAAACTTGTTCTTTTAATAAGCGTATTTATAGGCGGACTTGCAGGAATTTTAACAATTGTTCCTTATTTGGGGCAGGTTGTATTTTGGATTTTATTATGTCTTGCGGCAGTTATTGTAATGACATTTTTAATGCGTACAAAACTTTTGGAATTGTTTACTGTGCAGGAAAGTGTTACGCTCGGAGCAATTATTGGATTTGTTTCTTTCATGACTTTTTGTGTAGTTTATGTTCCGGCTGTTATTATTCTTTTGAAGTTTTTTAATTTCTCGTCGAATTATGGCGTTTCACTTATCCTTAGTTCGGCAAATTTCTGGATAATGCTTGTATTGTCTGTATTTATGGCGATACTTAGTGCGACAATAAATGCATTCAGCGGGTTTATAATTTTTTATGTGAAAGAATTTCTTAAAACTCTCGATAAAAACGAAGAAAAAAGACACAATTAATTTAGATAAGGAAGATTAAAATGGCAGAATTTCATTCAAAAATTAAAACTATAGAGTGGGTAGATAATTATTCAAAAATGGTAGATCAGACAATTCTGCCTTATGAATTTAAGTATGTAAATATAACATCAGGACAGCAGATGTATGATGCAATAAAAACGATGATTGTGCGAGGTGCGCCAGCTATTGGGGTTGCCGGTGCGCATGGGGTTGTTTTATATGCACAGGAGATTGCTGCCGAAAATTTATCCCGTGATGAATTTGTGGTGAAACTTCTTGAGAAAGCAGATTATATGGCGACATCCCGTCCGACTGCTGTGAATTTGATGTGGGCTGTTGAAAGACAAAAAGAAATTATTAAAAATTCTAAATCAGAAATCTCGGGTATTGTTGAAGAATTAAAACAGAATGCAATTAAGCTTGAAAATGATGATATTGCCATCAATAAAAAAATCGGGGATTACGGTGCTGAAGTTGTGCCAAAGGGAGCGACAATTCTTACTCACTGTAACGCAGGCGGGCTTGCTACTGTAGGTTACGGAACTGCATTGGGGGTTGTTCGTTCTGCTTTTGCAAATGATCCGACAATTCAGGTTTTTGCGGATGAAACACGTCCTCGTCAGCAGGGAGCAAGAATTACTACATTTGAACTCACAATGGATGGAATTCCTACAACTTTGATTACGGATGGTATGTGTTCTTATTTTATGAAAAAGGGCATGATAGATATGGTTGTAGTCGGTGCAGATAGAATTGCCGCAAACGGTGACGCTGCTAATAAGATTGGAACTTACACAGTTGCAATTGCTGCAAAATATCACAATGTACCGTTCTATGTTGCTGCACCTTTGTCTACAATTGATACGAGCATAAAAACAGGTGACGAAATTGTAATCGAAGAACGTTCGCACGAGGAAGTTACGCATATAAACGGGAAAATTATCTGCGCACCTGATGTGAAGGTCATTAATCCTGGCTTTGATGTAACTCCGCACGAGTTGATTGCAGGTATAATAACAGAAAAAGGTATCTTAAGACCGGATTATAACAAATCTATTGCAGAGGCTTTTAAAGCTTAAATGGATTTTATAAACTTTAATTAACCAATCCTTTTTTGTAAGGGTTGGTTAATTTTTTGCCATAATTTTGATTAAGCGTTGCGTTGGAAAAATCCTGCTATTTCCTTGTGCGGGAAAAACTTGACAATTGGACGTCCGTGCGGGCATGTGTAAGGCATTTTTGTTGTACGCCATTTTTTTACAATCTCCTGCATTTGCCAGGTTGAAAGTTTTTGACCTGCTTTTACCGAGGCTTTACACGATGTTGTGATAAGTATTTTTTCTTCCAAGCCGTCAATGTCGCTTTCGATATTTTCCATAATATCGGCAAGAATTTCTTGAGGATTTACTTTTGCTATCATTTGGGGAACTTTGCGGAAGATTAATTCGCATTCTCCGGTAAACTCTATTCCGTAACCGAATTTTTCAAATTTATCAAGGTTTTCTTTTATTAATTCTGCTTCGCTTGCTGATACTGTTAATATGTCTGATACAAATAGAAGTTGAGATACTACATTTTTTTCTGATTTTAATTTTTCGTAAATATAGCGTTCTTCGGCGATGTGCTGGTCTATAATTTCCAGTCCATCCTCTTTTTCGACCATAATGTAGGTGTTTTTATACTGTCCGACTATATTTTCTTCTGGTTCAGGTGCTGCTGCAACAGGTTTAAATATCTGTTTTTGTTCTGTATTTATAATTTGCGGTGCAGGTTCAGAGTCATTCTCATCTTCAAATGTTTCTTTTATTAGAATTTCATCTGCTTCCTTATTAAATATTACAGATGGCTCAACAGGTTTAAATTCTATAATGTTTTCAGTGTTCTGCGGTCGAGAAAATACAGGTTTGTCCGATTCTACACGGTTTGATAATCCTGCTATGATAGACGTCATTATAAAGTTAAAAACCATATTTGTATTCTTATATCGTACTTCTTTTTTGGTCGGGTGTACGTTTACATCAACGTCAGCTGGCGGAATTTCTAAATTAAGGACGACAAATGGATACTTTCCACTTGCTATAAGATTTTTGTATGCCATATCTATTGCTTTCATAAACACGGGACATTTTACGGTTCTTGAATTTATGTATATATGAAAGTCTTTTTTACTGGAACGGGTGAAATCCGGAGTGCTTACGTAACCTGAAATCTTAAACCCTGCAAGAGTATCTGTCTTTAATACCTCTTTTAAATTGTCTGTAACTGTGTTTGAAAACAGTTCTTTTAATGCGTATTTTAATTCATTGTTACCTGAGGTTTTAAGAACAGTTTTTCCGTTCTTTTTTAGTTCAAAAGAAGTTTGCGGATTTGCAATTGCAATTGATTGAACAAGTTCTTGAATATATGAAAATTCAGTATTGGCGTTTTTTAAGAATTTTAGGCGGGCAGGGATATTATAGAACAAATCTTTTATGTCCATAATAGTTCCGACTGCGCATCCTGTTTCTACTTTAGTTACTTCTGAATTTTCGCACTTTACTTTTGTTCCCGTTTCAAAATCTTTTGTTCTCGTTGTACAGGTAAGTTTTGAAATGGAAATTATACTAGAGAGAGCTTCGCCTCTAAAACCGAGGGTATGAATATCAAATAAATCTTCATCTGTTGCGATTTTACTTGTTGCGTGTTTTGAAAACGCAAGCATAATATCATCGGGATGTATTCCGGAACCGTTGTCTGCGACTCTTAAATCTCTACATTCGTTGGAAATTTCCACACTGATTTTTGTTGCGCCGGCATCTACGGAATTTTCGACAAGTTCCTTTACAACAGATGCAGGACGTTCTATTACTTCTCCTGCGGCAATCTGGTTTATTAAATGTTTAGATAACTGTTTTATTCTGCTCATTTGAACCTGCTTACCTTACATAAAATGAGAAACAAAGAATTCTTTTACTATGTCAAATTTAACAAGAACTACAACTACTGCAATTGAAACTGCAAGCCCGAATGTCACCTTTGTAAGGTCTTTTAATATGTGTTTGTACATTTTTCTTGGTGATTCAAAGCGCAATCTGTGATAAAGCGCGATTTCTCGACCTGCGAGCAAGCCTATGAATACCCATGTCGTGGACATCGGAACATTGTTTAGCTGTATGAAATACAAAAGAAGGAATGCATAAATTAAATCTATAATAGTGGCAGAACGTGGATCTTGGACATTGGTTTTCATTTTTATAATTTTTTGGACTTCTCCGCCTCGTTTGTAAGCGACAATCCATAAAAATCCAACGAAACCTGCAAGAACAAAGAGTAGTTCACCAAATGAGGCTTTTCTCGGAAGATATACAAAAAGATTTGCAGCATCCTGCATTAGCCATTGTGACCATAAAAATGCTGTAGATAACCATTTTGCGGCAATCCACCATTTAGAAACAGGTTTTTTCTGAGTATAATAAAAATATCTTTCAACCGGTCTTGCAATAATCGTATAAATAAAGACTGATACAATCAGAGCAAGGAAATATCCGATAATGGATTTTGTCAAAATCATGCCTATAACGCTTATATCGCTAGCTGAGAAGATACTCAAAATTAAAAATGTTGTAGATACAGGAATGCCATATTTTGTTAAAAATAAAAGTATAATCGGCGGCAGTACATGAACGAGAGTAAACGTTTCAGGAAAAGGGATTCTTTCCAACCTGCCAAAAGCCATATCTCCGTTATTTATGAGCCATCCTGTGGTAATTGTAATAATCAAAACTGCACTTGTAAAAGCCCAGATAATCCACGTAGGCATTTTCTTACTTGTTGTTAGAAACGTACCCAGTGTCTGGATTACGTCGTTTGAAACACACGAATACATTGATATCATAAAACCAACGATCATGTAAATATTGCTTAGTGTTAAATGTTCAAGGAACATACTTCCTCCATTCACTTTTAATTTACACCAAAAATAAATTCATCTAAATGTTTGATTACAAATTTGAAACATTTTTATAAGATTGTTGTGTAAAAAGACTTGGAGGGATATAAGGTGGCAAGACTTAAGACGAATACTAAATTAAAACCTATTAAAAAGGCAGATTTGCAGGTTGTAAAACCGGTCAAAACCACGAAATACAGTGATATTGATTTGAATAACTGGAAAGATTATCCACACGTAAAAACCGATACACTGTGGGAATTTCCGTCAAGGTTACGTGAAGGCGGACATTCAAACGAATATCACGGCAATTATATTCCTCAAATTGCACAGCAGTTGTATGAAAGATTTACGAAAAAGAATGATGTAGTTCTTGATTTGTTTTTCGGTTCGGGAACATCGGGCATTGAAGCTGTCAATATGGGACGCCGTTGTATCGGGGTTGAATTAAAAGAAGAATTGGCTCAGCATGTTGCTGAAAAATTTACTCCAAAGCAGAGAGTAACTGACGTTAATGTTATATGTGCTGATTCGGCTTCCGAAGAAGTTAAAGCTAAAATTCAAGACAGACTTGCTGTTATGGGTGAAGAAAAAGCTCAATTACTTATTTTGCACCCGCCTTATGATGATATTATAAAGTTTTCCGATAAGAAAGAAGATTTGTCTAACTGTGAATCTACCGAGCAGTTTTACGATTTGTTTGAAAAGGTAGCGCAAAACGGATATGATATGCTTGAAAATGGCAGATTTGCCGCCTTGATTATCGGTGACAGTTACAAAAATTCTGAAGTTCAGCCGCTTGGATTTGAATGCATGGCTCGCATGATGAAGCTGGGTTTTAGACTAAAAGGTATTATAGTAAAAGATATTCAAGGCAACGAGAGAGCAAAGGGCAGAACTGCTAATCTCTGGCGTTACAGAGCGCTAGCAGGAGGCTTTTATATCTTTAAACATGAATACATTATGATTTTTCAAAAAGTAAAATAATTTTGTAAATAAATGTTAAAAGTGAGAATAATTCCTACTTTACAAATAAAATTTACTATAGTAAAATTTATTTGTAAATAGAAATACGAAATAAGAAAGGTGGTATTTGTATGAAATATGTATGCACAGTATGCGGTTGGTCTACAGAAGCTGATAAAGCACCTGAAAAATGTCCTCTTTGCAACGCTACAACTTTTAAAGAAGTTGGCGGCGGTGAAAAAGTTTACGCTTGTGAACACAAAGTAGGCGACGGTGTTGTTGAAGATAAAGAAGTTATGGATGGTTTGAGAGCGCACTTTACCGGTGAATGTACCGAAGTTGGTATGTATCTTGCTATGGCTAGAGTTGCTGAAAGAGAAGGATACCCTGAAGTTGCAGAAGCTTACAAAAGATATGCTTTTGAAGAAGCTGAACACGCTTCTAAGTTTGCAGAATTGTTGGGTGAAGTTGTTACTAATTCAACTAAGAAAAATCTTGAACTCCGTGCAGAAGCTGAACACGGTGCTTGCGAAGGTAAACTTGCTATTGCAGCACGTGCTAAGCAGTTAGGCTATGACGCAATTCACGATACAGTTCACGAAATGGCTAAAGATGAAGCTCGTCACGGCAAAGGTTTCGATGGACTTTTGAAAAGATATTTTTCATAAGTTCTAGCAAGACTTTCTCCGTTAAGGTGGAGCTAAGCAGCTATAATACAAAAAATCCCTGATTTTATAATCAGGGATTTTTGTTTATTTTTCTGATTGTGTAATCATTTTAAATTTTGCTTTTAAGTTAGTTAGTACATCCAGCATTTCTTCCGTGTGGCTGCGGTTATATGTCGAAAGAGTTATTGTATCTTTGCCGATTGTACCTTCCATTTTGTTTTTACTTGTAAGTTTTTGAATTGGGGTGTAAATGTTTTTTCCCTGTTTTGTGGGAATGTCAAATGTTGTTTTAATAATCGGGGTAATTTTACTCATTATTTCTCCTTTCATAAATGGGGTAATACCCAATTTATCATAAAGATATTTTTTTGCAAAAGAAAAACCACTTTTTGTTAAGAAAGTGGCGGGGAAAAGTTACGAAATTTTTTAAATAAAGGAAATAAAGGAAAAAGGAATCAAATAAAAAATTTTTATATAAATCGTTACGAGAATATTGTGAACGATTTTTCAACGTTTTTGTCAATTACGTTTTTGACAGCGTCGTATTCTGTCTGTAATGCGCTGTGTTCCGTATCAAGTTTTCTCAATTCAAGGTCAAATTTGTTGTCTTTTGCTTCCAAATCAGACAATTGATTTTGATATTCGCGTTCAATTCTTGCGATTTCTCTCTCGTCTTCAACTTCTTGAATTGAAGAATCAGAGTCTATTGATGTAGACACAAATTTTCTTTCTGTTGTTGAGTAGTATTCGAGAAGCAAGTTGCCTTCTCTCAACTGTTGTTCAAACCATTTATTATCTTTAATAGTTTCGGCAGTATTTTTTTCTGTGTAATATCCGGAAGCTGCCATTTTATTAAAGATATTTGTGAGATATTTTATGTAACTTGCATTTTCAGGATCGACAGCAGTTTTTTTGTTATGAACAGAATCTGATTGTCCGTAGTATGCTTCTGTTAAAGCAACTGCATAGTCGTAGAGTTCTCTTTGCTCTCTGGTAGTTCCTTCGTAATTGAGAGCTTTTGTTTCTTTTGCACCTGTTTTCAAATCTGTTAAAGTATATGTCGGGTAGCCGTCATAAGCTTCACCGCTGAATGCCGTAAATCCGAAGTCGAGTCCGTGTTCATCATCTCCATAATGCAAATCAACGGATGTTAAGTATTTATCCCAAGCTTCATGAATTTTTTGTTCAGCCATAGCCTTATCTTCGTCGCTGGCGTCACCGTTAGCTGTAATGTCAATGTCAGCTTGCGAGTAACCTAATGCAGATAAAAATTTGTTCAAATCTCCATTGCCTGCTTCAAAAGCTTTTTTCTGCTGATCCGTAACAAGAACTTTTCCGTCTTTGTCAGTAACAACATACTGCAGACCGCAAGCCACTGTGTTATAACCGGTCATAAGACCGTAAGAAATATCTGTGTAAACTTCTGTAGAACCGTCAAAACCTGTTAATACAGTTAATTTGGTAGCATCAAGAGCTGCAAGGTAATCTTTATTTGCCTGTTCAGTCTGCTGGGCAAGACGAATTTTAGAGTAAGAAATGTCCTGACCTGAATTTTCGTTGTCAGTCATTCTTGCTGTTAAGCTGAGGAGTCTTGCTTGTGAAGCCGCCATTCCCATAGGTCGAATACAGTCCTTTCATTAAATCGTAACTTATATTCCCTAATACGACACGTTGATATGAAAACTTTAGAATTTTAATGAGTCTTGTTAATAAATCGTTACAAATGGCAGATTGTTACAGATTGTAACAATGCTTGTTATATAGGTATAAACCCATTTTGCAGGAATTAAAAATATATTTGTATTTAATTCAGGCAAATATTACTAATAAAATTTGTTTATAAGAGTACGGGGAATTAAAAGATTACAAATCTTTAAACGAGGAAAAAGGAGAAACAAAATTATGGCAGGGGAAAGAACTACTCTCACTGACGCTCAGTTTGCTGCGCGTAAAAATTATTATTTAGAACAAGTAGGCAGAGCAAAACCTAAAGCAAATGGAACTAAAAATAATCCATTAAAGGGTGAAGATTTAGCTTTGAGGTTAAAAGAACGCTTCAATCATAAGAAAGACAATTCTAAAAAATCAAACGCAGAGGCAATTGCTGAATTGAATGCTAAAGAAGAAGCAAAAAAGACAGCATCAAAGGGGCAAAGTAAATCTTTGACATATAATGAAGCTCACCGAGTTGAAAATAATATTCCGCAAGAACAAGTGGATAAATTAAATAAATTAAAGGCTCAGCTTGAAGCTGAAGAAGCGGCAAGTAAAAAAGTTCAATCGGCGAAGTCTGACATTCCTGCAGCAGATGCATCTAAATCGCAGGCAGAACCTAAGACTTGGAAAAAATATTTAGCTGAACATGGCAAAGAATATAAACAACCTGTTTCAGGTGTGGTTGAGGCTGATCGCCGTGCAGCAGAGGCTATTAAAAAGAATGCCGAAGCGAAGGAAGCTCTTAAGCAAGACGCACTTAGGAATGCTGAGAAAATAAACAAAAAATTTACAATATCAGCCGCACAGATTGATAAGCAATTTGGATTGACAGATTTAAAACCTGTAGATGCTGATTATGCAAAAGATTATGAACGAATATTGGATGAGCGTGAAAAAGGTACACTTGAGCAAGGTGCAAAAAACGAAGCAAGACAAGGCGCAAAGCCAGACGCAAAAGCAGGAGTAGTCGCACAACCAGCACCGGAAGTAAAACCAGACGCAAAAGCAGGCGCAATCTCTCAACCAGCACCGGAAGTAAAACCAGACGTAAAAGCAGGAGCAGTCGCTCAACCAGAACCACAAGTAAAGCCGGAAACAAGAGCAGCTGTAAATCCTGAACCAAAACCGGCTGCTGTAGCTGAAGGGAAACAAGAACTTCCAAAGAAATCAGGAATATTGGGCAAAATTGGAAAATTCTTTAAAAGTAAAGGCGGTAAAATTGCTTTGGCGGCAGGTGCAATAGCACTGGTTGCCGGATTATTCAAAATGTGTTCCGGTAAAAAAGATGAGCCTGTTCCGCCAACTCCTGTACCTCCGGCTCCAACTGAGGCAACACAGCCAACTCTACCGGCAGAACCGCAGTTTGCTCTGGATGTTGAAGAAGGTCAAATGCCTAAGAGTTATACAATTCAGGCTGGTAACTACCCGTCAGGAATAATTATGGATACTTACGGTGTAGCTTTTGGAACACCTGAATACGAACAAATCAGGGACGCTGTATATGAAGCAAGCGGTTACGAAAGAAATACTAACTTAAAAGCGGGTGATAAATTCACATTGCCTGACGTAACAGTCGGTGATAAAGTTTACTCTGCAAACGAAAATGCAGATGTAAGAAAAGGTGAAATTGCAGATAATGGCTTAAAACTCGGACGTACCAAGGAAGTCGTAAAAGCAAACGATAAATATTATATAGTAGACCAAAAAACAGGTGAAAGGGTTGAAGGCGACGGACCTTTTGAAAGCAAAGATGACGCACTGGCAAGATTAGACGAATTGAACGCTTAAACATCAACAAAAGTATAAATAAAAGCCTCCTTTTTATAAAGGGGGCTTTTGTTACGAAATGTAAAGATGAGTTTAAAATAGGCTGAAACTCAGTTATAATGCCTTATAGGATAGGAAGGGGTAATAGCAATTGTTTTGGAAAAAATGTTTTAATAGAACTATAGGCGGTTGACGCCTGAGAGTATTAAAGTAACAGAAAGGATGTTAAGCATGAGTATTAATGGTGTTGGTGCTAATGGCAATGGACCACAAAAAATTGATCCAAAACAAGTCGAGCAGAAGAAAACGCTTTCGTCAGCTATAAAAGGTTTTGCGGAAGGCACGATAGGAAAGCTTCTTGGCGGGAATAAGGCAGAGGCAGAAGATAAACCGATTAAAGGTTTGAGTATTGAGCACACAGGCACCATTGAATATACGGGAGGTCCTGTAGAATATCAGGCAAACGGTAATGTCGGCTACACTGCTAACGGAACCGTTGACTACAATGTGAGCGGCAGCACAGGTTACCAAGTTAACGGACAAGTCGGATATCAGGCTAACGGTACTGTTGGTTATATGGCGAATGAAAAACCTATAGAATAAATATGAAACGGGCGGAAATTTATTTCCGCCCGTTGTTTATACAATTTCTTTGCATTCTTGGATTGAAATTGATTCAATTCCCTCTACTTTTTGAAAATCCTTGTATGTATTTTGAATTGGTTTTTTTGAATGTATATCTATTATTACATTTATTTTTGTAATTTCTTTATTTTGTTTGCTCTGTTTTCTTGTTATTTCTCGTAATTGCGGATATTTCCCAACGATAAAATTGTATATATCATTTGACGCATCATTGTAACAACTTATATTAACTGAAAGGCGTTTCATATTTTTAGTGCTTGTTGTGAGGATATTTCTTTCAAAAAATCTTATAGAAACCAGTACTATTATCGTAAGAATTGTCGCAGTTACGGCCAATCCGTACATTCCTGTTCCGCAAGCCATGCCGATAGATGCAGCCAGCCAAAGAGTTGCGGCTGTTGTAAGTCCGAAAATGAATGCGCCGTGTCTTAGTACAGCACCGACGCCA
>USHE01000047.1 GCA_900554385.1 uncultured bacterium
ATCGTCACCCTGAACTTGTTTCAGGGTCTCAAATATAACAGATGCTGAAACGAGTTCAGCATGACAGTTTTGACTGCTTCTTGTGTAAAGTTGTTATACCTTACCATTTATTTAAGCACTTCAAGAAAATTGTAATCTGTTAAATACGGCAAATGAGCTTCTGTTATTAACTCACCGGGTAAAAGTATCGCAATTCCCGGAGGACATTCCGCAATAACTTCACCTGATATTCTCCCCACCGCTAAATCTTTTGGAATAGTTTCTTTTGGTGAATAATAAGCTTCCCGAAGACTTTTCTTGATTATAGGGGTCAACATTGGCATGTGTTTTTTCTTTTCAAGATAGCAGATATCCGAATAGTGTGTCTGGTCAATCTGCTTAAGGCATTTAACCAAATATTCCATATCAGCCTTTGTATTTCCAATGTTTGATAAAAGCAAAAGTCCTGCATCTGAGGCACTTTCAACTTCTATATTAAAATCTATTTCTAAAATTGATTCAAGACGTTTGCCGGAAAGCCCGTCTGCTCTGATAAACACTTTTGTTACATCCGTCAAATATCCAAAATCAGGTTTTAAATCGTGTATATGCTCCATCTGTTCAATTTCGCGGCGAAGATACTTGGCATTTGCGATTGCTCTTTCAAGTTGTTTTTTACCACGGGTACTGTCAAGATTTGCACGGGCGGCATCAAGGCTTGCAAGAAGCATCAAAGATGGACTTGTTGTATGAAGAAGTTTCAAGGCTTTTTCCACAGCATCAACATCAAGCATTGAATTTTCTGCTATGTGGAGCATTGAACTCTGACTCATACTACCGCCGGTTTTGTGAAGCGAATGAACCACAGCATCAGCCCCGAGCTGTAACGCAGTGGTCGTCAGGTGTTTACTGAAATTCCATAAACAAGCGTGAGCCTCATCAACAATTAACGGAACGCCATAGCGTTTACAAACTGCTGAAATTGATTTAACATCAGAAACAACACCTTCATAAGTCGGATTTGTAATCCAAACCATTGCAACATCATCATGAAGTTTAAGCATTTCCTCAACGCTTTCAGGACTAATATTCCCCCAAATTCCCCATTCTTCAAATCGATTCGGGATAAGCCACAGAGGTTCTGCACCTGATATAATCATGCCTGTCAAAACTGAGCGGTGACAATTTCTGTTTGTAATAATTTTTTGACCTTTTTTAGTCAAACCCATAGCAAGGGCAAGATTTCCGGCAGTAGAACCGTTAAGCAGGAAAAATGTTCTCTTTGCGCCAAAAGCCTTTGCCGCAAGTTCCTGAGCTTCTTTTATAGGACCTGTAGCCGGATGAAGTGTTCCAAGATTATCAAATTCATCAGTTGTATCAACGCACAAAGCTTTTTTGCCTATAAGTTTGCGAAACTCCGGCAAAGAACCGTTTCCTTTTGTATGACCCGGTATATGAAACTGATAAGTGGGGTTTTCATACGCCTGTTTTAGGGCTTCTACAATTGGGGCTTGAACTTTTGTTGATTTAGCATTATTTCTTGTTACATTTGTCATAATAAAAATATACTATAAAAAAATCATGATTTGCAAGCTTTTTGTGATATAATTAATATTTGTGAACCACTTTTTTAGAATAGCATTGATATTATCTTTATTGTTCACGTCACAGAGCGTATTGGCAGTTGACGGAAAGCCTGTTGTACCTGATAATGACACCATTCATCTGCAACTCGAAACAGATGCGCCTAAAAATCCTGTCAAAAACAATGAAGAAGTTGATTTGGAGGCAATAGAGGACGAACTTCCTGAAAATAACGCTGAAATGTTAAAGCCTGCAAAAAAAACGTCTTATTATCCTAACAATGAAGCAGAAAGCAATGCTGAATCAGAAATTTCAATCTTAGATGATATGAATATTGATGAAATATTCGACAAAAACCGTGACAACGTTATTGATGAAGATACCCTTCTTGGAAAAATTTACCATAAAAAAATTACCAGAACTGATGTTCCGACCTATTTATTAAAAGAAGAACTTACGTTTCGCCCTAAAAAAGGTCCTGTAAGCAAGATGCAATTTTTCGGTGCGTTTCAGGAAAGACTTTTTTCAGACTGGCAGAACGCGGATAATGACTTTGGATATGACAACGGTTTTGAAGAAATAGGTATAATCGGAAAATTTCGTAATACAAATACTGACTTCAAAATAATGGTTAAGCCCCGCCCGAACGATAAATTAAACTATATGCAAAGTTTCATTGGAGATGCGTACATAATTAACAGCAGTATTCCAAATCATAAGATTGTCGTCGGCTACCAGAGAAACCAGGTTGGTAAAGAAGGCGGGTCAAGTTCCTATATTCTTCCGTTTGTTACACGTTCACAAATTGCAAGAACTTTTGGAAACTCACGAGCATTGGGAGTACGTGTAGTCGGAATTTATCCGCTGATTGACTACAACCTTGCGGTAAGCAGTTCTGACAGATATTTTCGAAACTGGTTTCCGGGCGCAGAATTCACCGGCTGGGTGGACTTAAAACCTTTTGGGAAAACTAACGGAAAATATGGAAAACTTCTTATAGGCGGCGGATTAAATGCAGGTCATAACCACACAGATTATACAGTAGGAAGTTTTTATTTAGGATACAAATATAAACGCTTGTGGACAAATTTCGAATATGCCATTGCAGACGGGTATAACGGTTTTAATGTAAGTACTGATAAGGCACAGGGTTTTAATTACACAATCGGCTACAAAATTACCCCGCAACTCCAAGTAATAGGAAGATACGACGTGTTTGACCCTAACAGAGATATAGGGAACAACAACCGTAAAGAATACAGTGCAGGCATAAATTATTTCATAAAAGGACAAGCAGTAAGACTTATCCTGAACTACGTTTACTGCCAGAATGATGCCAGACCTGACAGCCACAGAATAATTTTTGCCACCCAGTTATTATTATAAAAATTCTTAAACATGTAAAAATATATAAAGAGGCATGGGTTATTTGGAGATTGATGTTATATCATTGTAATTAAGAACTAAGGAGTTAAAAGCATGCCGCCAGTGAAAGAGAAAAAAAATAATCAAGATTTGAACTTATTACCCCAAAACGTAGAAGCAGAAGAAGCCGTTCTCGGTGCAATTCTCGTAAATCCGCGAGTTATAACAAAGGTTGTCGAAACACTCAAACCTGAAAGTTTTTACAAACCTGCCCACAGATACATCTATGAGGCAATGCTTGAACTTTTTAACCAGAATGAAAAAATCGACATTATCTCTGTTTCTGATGTTTTAAGTTATAACCAAAAATTAGATGCTGTTGGCGGACGTTCTTTTATAAACGATTTAAGTTTTAACGCAATTACAACCTCCAACGTTGAATATTATGCAAAAATTATCCAAGAAAAATCAATAAAAAGAGCATTAATTAATGCTGGTTCAGAAATAGTTACCTTTGGATACGATATGAACCCGATTGACGAATCACTTGACAGCGCAGAAAAATTGATTTTTGATATCGCATCAAGAAAATCAACAAGTGACCTTGTTCACGTAAAAGATTTGGTGCTTAATACTTATGAAAAAATCGAATATCGTTACAATCACAAAGATGAATTACTCGGAGTTCCAACGGGATTTTTTGATTTGGACGTAGTGCTTAACGGTTTACAAAAATCTGACCTTATAATCCTTGCTGCACGTCCTGCAATGGGTAAAACAGCATTTGCACTAAACATTGCACAGAATGTCGCCATTAAAGCAAAAGTTCCTGTTGCAATATTCTCGCTTGAAATGTCAAAGGATCAGCTCGTACAACGTATGCTTTGTTCTGAAGCAGAAATTGACTCTCAAAGAATGAAAACAGGTAATATGCAAAGCAAAGACTGGGAAAAACTTGCCGATGCTATGAATGCTTTTGCACAAGCACCTGTCTACATTGATGACACAAGCGGATGTACAATTACAGATATTCGCGCGAAATGCCGGCGTTTAAAAATGGAAGAAAAAAATCTCGGACTTATCTTAATCGATTATCTTCAACTTATGGAAGGCAGCGGCAGAGAAGATCGTATGCAGCAGATTTCGGCTATATCAAGAGGTTTGAAAATTCTTGCAAAAGAACTTGATGTGCCGGTAATTGCGCTTTCACAATTATCACGTGCAGTTGAAAGCAGAACAGATAAAAGACCTATGCTTTCTGACCTGCGTGAATCCGGTTCAATCGAACAAGACGCCGATATTGTTATGTTTATTTACCGTGACGAATATTACAGAAAAGCTGAAGACGGCGAGGAAGAAGAAGCTATAAAAGCTGCATCGAAAGGAGAATCTGAAATTATTGTTGCAAAACACAGAAACGGCGGACTTGCTACAGTAAAACTTCTTTTCCAGGGCAATATTACAAAATTCAAAAACCCTATCAAAACCGACGCTTTCTAGCGGCTGAGGTGGCTGAGGTGGCTGAGCCACTGCACTACATTGACTAGACTAAGGACAAGGCACTTTGCACGATTTAATTCTTGCTGTCACGGAAAATGTCTATGCGTTTTGCTCGAAATTGTTTTGTAACGGAAACTTCAATACGTGCGATTTTTTAGCTGAGCCACTGTTTTTACCCAATTTTGTTCCGTCATCCTGAACTCGGTTCAGGATCTTATTAAGAATAATCGAACTAGTTTTAATAGATTCCGAAACAAGTTCGGAATGACGTTTTTATTCATACAGCCCTCCTGAAATCAATTCAGTGTACATTGAGTTTACTATATCCTTTTTTATGGTAAAATTATTTTCGGATTAAGATTAGGGAGAGAAAGAAAAATGAACGCGATTACACGCACTTTTGATTTCGTAAAAAAACATCCGGAATGGTTTACTGTTCTGGGTTTATGTATATTATTTTATTTTATATTTTTTCATAATATCGGAAATTATCCGCTGATGGATGTTGATGAAACTCGTTATGTATCAATGGCGCGCGATATGTTCCATACAAAAGATTTTATGACACTTGTGCTTGATGACGATTATTTCTTTGAAAAACCTCCGCTGTTTTTCTGGGGTGAATGTATTTCATTTGCAATTTTCGGAAAAATAAATGAATTTACAGCAAGATTTCCTGTTGCTTTATACGGAATGCTTACCTGTTTTCTCACTTATTTTATGGGGAAAAAAATTGTTTCGAGAAAATACGGAATTGTTTCATCCCTAATTCTTGCCACAAGTTTTGAATTCGTTATTTTAGCAAAATTCGCAATTCTTGATATTGTGGTTTCTACCTGCGTAGCTTTTTCAATTATGCTCGGATTTTTGACATTCTTTTGCAAAGATGAAAACAAAAAATTCTTTATTTGGTTGTTTTATATTTTTTCCGGACTTGCGGTAATGGCAAAAGGAATTCCGGGATTTGTACTGCCGTTCGGTGTAATGTTTTTTGCACTGCTTGTTTCGGATAAGTTAAAAAGCGCACTCAAACCTAAATATCTATTTGCAGGACTAGGATTTTTTCTGTTAATCGTGTTACCGTGGCACCTGCTTATGCTAAAAATCCACAACCCTGCTTTCTATGAAGAATATATTATAAAACACCATTTGGCAAGATTTTTTACTTCAAATGACATTGACCGCTCAGCTCCATGGTGGTTTTATTTTGTAAATCTTATCTGGGGTTTAGTTCCGTGGATATTCTCGGCAATTGCAATATGCATAGCTAAAGCTAAAAATTTCAGTTTCGGAATTTTTAAAAACTTTAAATTTAAATTCGATGAATTAAACGATTCTCATAAATACCTTGTACTTAATTGGATAGCTGTAATTTTCATAATGTTATTTTTTACATCATCCAGTACAAAACTTATAACTTACATTCTTCCTATTTTTGTACATATAGCGTGTATTCTGGCGTTTGCGTGGTTGGGATATATCGAGAATGCAAATTATAAAAAAGCCATAAATTTATCAGTTTATATTTTTGGCGGATTTGCATTGTTGTTGTCATTTTTGGCACTTTTCACCCCTTTATACTTACCGGAATGGCTATACAATGATATTTATCCTTCTAAATGGCTTACAATAAGTTTTGTAGCGTTATTTGGATTTTCAAGTATTATATGTGCAGTTAAAAACAAACCGTGGGGAGTATTTTTCAGCCACGTAATTTTTATACTTTTACTCTCTGCATTCTGTACAAAACAATATTTTCTACTTGATTACAAGTTCGGTCAGAACGATTTGATGGAATTTGCAAAATATGCTCAAGACACAAAAGACCAGCTGATTTCTTTCGGAGACGGCAGACGCTATTCTCTGTTGTATTACTACGGAGCGCATATAAAATACATTGAAGATGAAGAATTAACAAGGGATAATCTTGAGGAAGAACTCGAGAAAAATGATGCATTAATCTCTATGAAAAAGAAAAACCTTGAAAAATACGCACAGGGACTAAAATATAAAACCGTTCTGGAAGGTCGTAAATACATACTTATCAGAGGGAAATAATGCTCACAAAATACAAAAAATTCCTCGAAGAACTCGACAGAGAACTTCGGGGATATTTTTCGGAACATCAGGAATATTTGAAATGTAAAAAAGGATGCACCGATTGCTGTGAAAGCGGAGAATATCCTTTTTCCCGACTGGAGGCGGAATATTTGATGTATGGATTTGTAAATCTTCCAAAAGAAATTAAATCAGAAATCCGTAAAAATATTGCAGAACTCAAAATTTCAAAAAACAAATTTAAAGGAGAGAGATTTTTATACAAATGTCCGTTTCTTGTAAACAATGCCTGCACGCTTTACGAACGGCGCGGAATAGTGTGCAGAACCTTCGGGCTTGCATATTTAAAGGAAGATAATACCATCAAACTTCCAAACTGCACAAACCTTGGCTTAAATTATGCAGAAATATATAATCCAAAAACGGGTGAAATATTTTTAGAAAATCCAATAAAAAAAGAACTCTCTATAGATAAAATTTTAAGAAACAAAGACGCTGAAAACTTAGAACTTGAATGTGGAGAAATCCGACCTCTAATTGATTGGTTTTAATCTAATCCGTTATCGTTTCACCACTCTGTCACCGTTGGCAGTGCAAAACTTGTTAATAAAAAAGCCGGTTGAATAAACCGGCTTTTTATCTAAATATTTAGTGCAAATATCTGAAATACAGATAAATTGAACTTAAAGTTAATGAGATAAATGTTGCGAGCGCACCATATTTTAAAAATCTCATAAACGTAATCGGGTAACCTTTTGTTGCTGCAGTTTCCGAAACAAGAACGTTAGCAGCAGCCCCGATAATAGTTAAGTTACCGCCAAGACAAGCACCTAATGCCAAAGCCCACCACATAGGGTTATGCCCTTCACCCGCATAAGGAATTGTGTGCTGAACTTGTGCAATCAACGGAGCCATTGTTGCTGTGTATGGAATATTATCAATTATACCTGACAATATGCCTGAACCCCAAAGGATTAACATTGTAGCAGCATCAATGCTTCCGTGAGTCAGTTTAATAAGCCCGTCAGCAAGGAAAGCAATACCGCCGTTTGCTTCAAATCCGCCGATAATTATAAATAAACCGACAAAGAAGAAAATTGTAAGCCATTCAACATCTTTATAAATTTCTTTCGGTTTTTCAAATAAAAGCAAGAATGAAGCACCTGCAACAGCAAATACATAAGCATCAATATGAGTTTTGTCGTGAGTAACAAAACCTAAAATTACAAGAGCAAGAGTAATCATTGCACGAATCATAAGTTTTTTGTCGGTAATTGTTTTTGAATTATCAAGATTTGCAACATGAGCCATCTTTTCAGGAGTAGCTTTCAAACCTTTTCTAAACAATAAAATTAATACACCAACAACCGCCATAAAGATTAACACAACAATAAAAGTCAATTCATTCACAAAATCCATAAAGCTTAAACCGGCTTTCGCACCAATAATGATATTTGGAGGGTCGCCGATTAAAGTAGCCGTACCACCGATATTTGAAGCAAGAACTTCCGTAATCAAAAACGGTACAGGGTCTGTGTCAAATTCTTTTGCTATAACAAAAGTTACAGGCATCATAAGAACAACTGTTGTTACGTTATCCAAAAATGCCGACGCAACTGCCGTAAAAGCAGCAAGTGTAAATAACACTAATTTCGGATGACCTTTTGTAAGTTTTAAAAGTTCTATAGCCATCCATTTAAAAACACCGCTCTTGCTTGCAATATGAACAATAATCATCATACCGATAAGCAGAAAGATTACTTCAAATGCAATGTAATCAAAAACGGAACGTACGTAAGTTTGTGCCTGCGCGTCATAATATCCTTTAAAAGGAAGAAGACCCAGAAGCATTGTCAACGAAGCACCAACAAGTGCAACTACTGACTTTTGAATTTTCTCACTGGCGATAAATATATATGCAATCAAAAGTATTGCTCCTGAAATCACCATTCCGTGAGTAGAAATAAAGTTTTCCATTTTTCTCTCCAAAATTGTATAATTTAAACTAAACATTTAAATCGTAACATAAATATGAATGATTTACACCTGTAAAAAATATGCTAAAATAGAAATGTTATGTACGAAGTAAAAAAACAAATTTATCTTGACTTCACCAAAAACCAAAAAGCTTCACTGTGCAGTTATTTACGAGCCTTAGTCAAAAAAACTCCTGACTGCACTGCAGAAGAAATTCTCCAAAATTTTCTTGAAGATGAAAGGTATTATCTTGAAATCAAATCCTCTCGTTTTGAATTTTTGGAAGAAATTCTTGACGACGAACAATTCCTGAAAGACACACGTCTGTTTCTCAACGAATGCAGAAAATACTACGACTACAAGAAAAAACAAGAACCAATTATTCAGGCAAACAAAGAATTTGAAAAAAAGAAAAGAAAATTTCTTCAAGAAGTAAAAATGAGTAAAGAAAAACCAACAAAAAAACAACTTTATTACTACGAGAAACTTTGTAAAAAATACAATCTTGATAAAAAAGAACTTTCATCAAAACTGGAAGCCCGAAATGAGATTGATAAAATTTTATCTGAATATTCACACCCGACAGTACAAACACTTGAGGAGGATTAATGGAATTTAACAGCATTAGTGAATTCAAGAAAAATTTTGCACAAAAATATAAAGACGAAGTTATACCCAAACTAAAATACGTAGATAATGAACGTCTTTGTAGAAAAAAGAAAGCTGATACCTTCAGTTTTTGGTGTAATATTACAATAATTGTAACAATAATAATATATCTTATTTTTTGCAGTAACAAGCACTGTGACTTTATTTGGGGAATAGGTGGTACTATCGCCGGTATTTTAGGCTCAATATCTTACAAAACAGGTAAAAATTTTGAGAACAAACTTAAACAATTCGTTATGCCTAATTTAATGAAAGCTTTTGGTAATTTAACCTGGACAAATAAAGGACTATTTACTGAATTTGATATTAGAGATACCAAAATTTTCCCCAAATTTGATAATATGTATACCGATGACAATTTTTCAGGGACATACCGTGGAGTTCCAATTAATATTTCAGAAACATTACTCACCATTACAACATATAGAAACCACCGCACCAGAAACGAAAAAATCTTTAAAGGTGTTTTAATTTCAATCGGAGTAGGGAAAAATTTTACAGGACACACCGTTGTTAGAGAAAGAGAAATATTCTCCAATACTCGTGCCTATGAAGAAGTTAAACTTGAAGATCCGGAATTTCAAAAACGATATTTCGTTGACTCTAACGATCAGATAGAAGCCAGATATCTTCTGACACCTGCGTTTATGGAAAGATTTAAACACATTTCAACTGCATTTGGTTCATACCAATCACAATGTTCTTTTAAAGACGGCAAAATTATGATTGCACTTTCCTGCCTGGATGATATCTTTAAACTCGGAGATTTAAAAACTCCTGTTACCGATTCAAAACCTTATCAAAAATTACTCACAGAAATCATCTCGATTTTTGAAATGATTGACCACTTAAAATTACTAGATAAAACAGGATTATAAACATGACAATACAAGATATAGTAAAAATTCTCACAGACAGCGGTATAGAATCTAATGAAGCCAATATTGAAGTAAAAATGTTAATCGAACATTTTGCAAATTATGGCGTAAAAGACATTATTATGGGGAAAAAACTTGATGAGAAAAAGCTTGCACTCGTAAAAGAAAAAGCTATACTCAGAGCAAAAACAAGACAGCCAATCCAACATATTATCGGATTTGCAGATTTTATGGGAGAAAAATTTATCGTTAACCCATCAGTCCTAATTCCACGTGACGAAACTGAAATTCTTGTGAGAAAAGCTGTGGATATAATTAACGAAAATAATTTCAAAATGGCACTTGATGTCGGAACAGGAAGCGGTTGTATTGCCTGTATGGTCGCAAAACACACAGATTGTCAAATTATCGGGCTTGATATTTCGACAGATGCTTTGAATACCGCACTCGACAACGCTTCCCGTCTAAATTTGTTTAATAAAGCAATTTTTAGAAAATCCGATATTTTTTCCAACGTAAAACCAGGTGAAAGTTTTGATATTATTATTTCAAACCCGCCATATATCCCACCGTCAGAAAAAATAAATATTCAAAAAGAAGTTTCTTTTGACCCAGATATTGCACTGTTTACAAAAGACAATCAAGGTTTAGAATTTTATGAAAAAATAACAACTCAAGCACCAACCATTCTTAATCCAAATGGATTTCTAATATTTGAACTGGGTATTGGACAATCAGAACACGTAAAAAATATTATGTCAAAAAACTTTAAAAACATAGAAGTTATTAAAGACCTTGCAGGTATAGATAGAGTAATCTCAGGACAGCTATAATATTTGGAATATTTAATTATTTCGTTACCATGAACTGTATTCATGCTCTAACAAGTAAAGAGTCGTTTTCGCTTTGTCATCCTGAACTTGGTTCAGGATCTATTTATGAAATAGCAAAACATTTTTCTTGATTCCGAAACAAGTTCGGAATGACTTTTTTATTAATATTAATTAAAATTCCGAAACTAACGTTTCTGCTTCCTTTACAACTTTTAAATGGAGTTCGTAAATTATATTTAATATAGGATAAATCTTATTCAATTCATCCGAATTTTCAAGACTGTTTTCGCAATAGCCTTTTAAAATTTCAATATAATTTTGTTCTTCACAATAAAGGTTTTGAAGTACGAAAAATTTCATCATAAATTTATTTTTTTCAATATCCATTTCTAATTCCATGCTTAACTCCAACATAAATTATTATACACAAAAATTTAAAAAACGGAAGTATTATTAATTAATATTACTTAAAAAGCTTTGTTATTTTTGTTGCCCCCCTTGATGTCAGGTGTTTTTCTGCATATAATAAAAACTATGAAATATAAAGAAAATGTAAGAAACTTTTGTATAATAGCACATATTGACCATGGAAAATCCACACTTGCCGACAGATTATTAGAAAAAACAGGCACGGTTGCACAGCGTGATATGCAAAATCAGATAATGGATTCCATGGATATCGAACGCGAACGCGGTATTACAATAAAACTCAATTCCGCAAGAATGAATTATAAAGCTAAGAATGGGAAAGATTACATTCTGAACTTAATCGACACACCAGGACACGTTGATTTTTCTTATGAAGTTTCACGTTCACTTGCTGCCTGCGAAGGTGCATTACTAATTGTTGACGCAACGCAGGGCGTTGAGGCGCAGACTCTTGCGAATGTCTATCTTGCAGCAGAACAAAATTTGGAAATCATACCGGTTATAAACAAAATAGACCTGCCATCAGCTGATGTAGAAAGAGTAAAAGCGGAAATTGAAGAAGTCCTCGGGATTGACGCTTCTCTTGCAATTCCTGTCAGCGCAAAAGCGGGAATTGGAATAGAAGATGTTTTAGAGGCTGTTGTGGATTTAATTCCACCGCCGGAAAATACTACTGAAAAACCATTACGTGCGCTTGTTTTTGACAGTGCATACGACCAGTATTTAGGAACTCTTTGCTTCTTTAGAATTGTCGACGGTAAGATGAAACTCGGCGATAAAGTTAAATTTATGGCATCGGGTAAAGAATATGAAATTGTCGAATTGGGTTACCTGACTCCAATGAGGGTTGCTGTTAACGAATTGCAATGCGGTGACGTAGGATATTTTGCAGGTTCAATTAAAGAATTAACCCGTTTTGTGGGGGATACACTTACAACAGTTGAAAATCCTGCCAAAGAACCGTTACCTGGTTATAAAGAAGCTTTACAAATGGTATTCTCAGGTATGTACCCTGTAGATAAC
>USHE01000048.1 GCA_900554385.1 uncultured bacterium
CCCGCAAAACTATTGATATCACTGCATTTCATAGCATTTCCTTTCTTCTGATATCCACCACAGAATTGATTTACCGGATTTAAATTTCTATTTTACATCATCTTTAATGACAATAAGATTATTCATAACTTTCATCGCACAAGTCGGAAGAACAACATGTTCAAGCCCGTCTGCAATGCTGATAATCTTTCCAGCACCAAGAACTACTTCTTCACCTTTGTACATAAATTTGTAATCTGTTTCTCTGTCTGAACGAATAGTAACTTTGTCCATTGTCTTTCCTTTCATTATCTCTGCAACGTAAACTTTTATTTATCTTCCATAATACCAAGAGGATTAAAAAATAAACCTTCTTCCATTACTTCATCATAAATGTCTTTGTCATCCTCAAATTGTTTTTGAGTGTACGGATATAAATCAATACAAACCCCTAACTGCGTTTCAATTTTACCTACAATAGGCCAAATTTGTTCACGTTTAGATTTATCCTCTATCTCAAACAGGGCAACAATCTCAATATCTTCATCCTCGTGTTCTTTTCCGTCAAGATATGCACCAAAAAGATAAAGACCCTTATAATCTTCAAAAGTTCTTCTAAAAGCATTTGACAAGTGCTTTATAACTTCATTAACCTGACTTGGCATATTTTAACCCCTTATATTCGACTTAAAACATCACTTCGCTTTACCGTAACTTGTTCAGATGTTTTTAAATCTTTAACCGACACAGTATTGTTATTTATTTCGTCTTCTCCCAAAATAAGAGCGAAATCCGAAACTTTGCCTGCTTTTTCAAGCTGTTTAGTGAATTTTTTATTAGCAAGGTCAAATTCAACATTCTTTCCTGCGGCTCTAAGTTCTTCTGCAAATGCAAAAGCCTCGGCTGGAGAATTTGAAACAATGTAAGCGTCAAGTTTTTTCGGTTCAACAGGCGGAAGGAGAGAATTTAATCTTTCCATGCCCATAGCCCAGCCGACAGCAGGAGTATCGTCCCCGCCAAGATTTCTAACAAGGCTGTCATAACGTCCGCCGCCGCAAACGGCATTTTGTGAACCAAGGTTGTTTGATTTTATTTCAAATACAGTTCTGTTATAATAATCTAAACCTCTTACTAGCAGTTTATTTTCAACATACTTAACCTGCATTTTATCGAGGTATGATTTCAGTTCACTGTAATGCTCTGCGCATTCCTCGCAGATAAAATCAGATTGGATAACTTTTTGTATTTCAGGTTTTGCAAAAATTTCTTTGCAGGAATCAACTTTGCAATCCAAAAGACGCAAAGGATTTTTTTCGTATCTGTTCTGACAATCTTCGCAAAGATTATCAAATTCTGGTTTTAAAACTTCTTTTATTTTGGCTTTATAAGCTTCCCTACAAGTCGGACAGCCAAGAGAGTTAATCTCAACTTCCAAATCATTAAGACCGAGGGATTTCAAATAATTAACAGCAAGGAGAATAACTTCCGCATCAGCAGTCGGTTGTTTTATACCGAACATTTCGACTCCCACTTGATGGAACTGTCTTTGCCTGCCAGCCTGAGGACGTTCATAGCGGAACATAGGACCTTTGTACCAGAGTTTTACGGGAGCAGAAAGTCTTGCCATACCGTTTTCGATAAACGAACGGACAACCCCTGCAGTATTTTCAGGACGCAAAGTCAATGAACGTTCACTTTTTTCAAACGTATACATTTCTTTGTTAACAATATCGGTAGTATCGCCAACTCCGCGTGCAAAAAGTTCTGTTGCTTCAAAAATAGGAGTCCTGATTTCTTTGTAGCCATACTTCGTAAAAACTTCCAGAGCTTTTTCTTCTAATCTGTGCCAGGCTTCTACATCCTGAGGTAAAATGTCTTTTGTCCCTTTAATTACGGTAATTATCTTTGCCATAAAGCAATTATAGCTATTTTTGAGGTAATTGTCAAACAAGTTGTAAAAAAATTTTAACGTAACATTTTCTTTACTTTTAATTTTAAAATTACTTATTAAGAACTATAATAAAATTGTTTGTAAATAAAATAAAAAATATTGGGGCATACAGGAGAAATCATGGAAGGGTATAGTTTTGAACTTATCACAGGACCGATGAGCTGCGGTAAGACAGAAGAACTTTTAAGAAGAATCAGACGTTGTATTATAGCAAAGAAAAAAGTAAAAGTTATCTCACCGGATGTAGATACACGTGCAAAAGGGGATTATATTGAATCAAGAAACGGATTATGGCTTGATGCGATAAAGGTTAAGCATTCAATTCAAATCCTAAGTCTTATCAGACCGGAAGATGAAGTGGTTGCGATTGATGAACTTCAATTTTTTGACGGAAATATTGCAAAAGTTATCACAAAATTGATGAACGACGGGAAAAAAATTATCGGAACAGGACTGGAACTTGATTTCAAGGCTGAACCGTTCGGACACATGCCGGAATTGATGTGTATTGCTACAAAAGTAGATAAACTTCACGCAGTTTGCATGAAATGCGGATGCGATCATGCCACAAGAACACAAAGACTTATTGACGGAAAACCAGCGGATAAAAATTCGCCGCTAATTATGATAGGCGGTGATGAAACTTATGAAGCCAGATGCATCAGATGTTACGAACTCCCTGACAATCAGGCAAAGAAACCGGGGGTAAAAAATTTGCCGTTCAACCTGAAATGCTAAACTATAAAAAAATATTTTCGTGCTAAACGCCAACTCTAAGATATAAAAAAAAGCCGGTATAGTGTTATACCGGCAGGCTTTACTTTCTAATAAAGTAAAGAGGTGATGATTATTTATTGTTACTATAATTTACTTCCAACTGCTTTATACAAACCTATGTAATCAACCATACATTCAATCTGCTGTTGAGCAACCATCTTATCAATAGAGAGGAGATTTTCTTTGTACTGGATTAAATCAAGTTTTGAGATAATTCCCTCATTGAATTTGTCACGGTTGTACATAAAGTCTGCGGATTCAAGTTCGGCTTGTTTTTTAGTCTGAGCCATCTTTTCTGTATCTTTCTTAACCGAAACAAGAGCATCATTAACTTCTTGTATTGCAGTTAAGTTTGTTTTCATATATTTATTAAGAACTTTGTCATATTGAACTTTTTTCAATTTCAAGTTGGCAATACGTCTTCCGCCCGTAAATATCGGAAGCATTGCACCTGCGGCTAACGCACCCAGCATGCTTGAAGTTGACCAGGCACTCCCAATTTGCGACGCGTTAAAAAGGGCAATCCCTGTCAAATTAATTGACGGAAGAAATTCTTTTCTTGCAACTCTTACATCAATTCCTGCTTTTTCAACCATTGCTTCCGCTTTTAAGAAATCCGGTCTTTGAACAATTACATCAGACGAAATTTCAGAAGGAATATTGCCTGTATAATTTATATTTTCGTAAGCAGTTCTTTTAAACTCGTTTACATTTTCAGGACTTTCACCAACAAGAACGGCGAGTTGATGAAGAATGAACTCACGTTGTTTTTGTAATTCTATCAAATCAGTCTGACCTTGCACAAGAGCCTTGTTAGCCTTAACCGTATCCGCAGTAGAAGTAATACCCTCACGATTTCTTGCAAGCATAAGGTCATATATTTCCTGACGAAGGTCAACAATTTCCTGCTGAATATCAATAAGTTTATCCAATCTTACAACATTCAGATATGCAGTTCCTACAGAAGACGCGATTGCAATATATGCAGCACGCTCATCATATTTTGAACCTTCATAGAGTTTTTTTGCAGATTTTGTTTTATCTCTGTTTTTCAAAAATATGTCAACTTCATAGTTAGCGATTGCCGGAGTTGCAAACATCCAATCCCAATCAGAACTGCCCGGCATCTTTACGTAGTTTGGAGAAAATCCTGCCCCAACCTGCGGAAGTTCATTTGCAAATTGAATTCTTGTATTCTGATAATATTCTTCCACTGCAAGAGTAGCATTTTTTAAATCGTAATTATTCTTAACAGCTTTATCTATATAAGCATTAAGATTTTCATCATTAAAATTATTCCAAAAATCCATATTTATATATGCATATTTATAATCGTCAGATACTTTTTTATTCTTTTTAACCATGCTTTTAAACTGTTTAGGCTGTGCAGAATTTGAACTTTCAACAGCCAAAACCGGAGTCAAAGTCATGCTCATCATACTCATCAAAAGTGTTATTGTTAATACCTTTTTCAACATTTTAATTCCTTCTAATAATGTACTTGCATTTTTTACAATGATATGTTAGCATACTATTGTTGTAAATGCAACATATTTTTTTTACAACACAATTTGAAATTTGAAATTAAATAACAGAATGGAAAAGAATGGCAGATTTAAGAACCAAACATTATGTAGAAAGTATTTATTATGATATAGAATTGACAGCAAGGCTTATGAAATTTCTTGGGATACAGGTTTTTAACAAACTCGGGATAGATATATCTCCTGACGAACACGCGACATTGGATACCATTTTCTGCCATCCGGAAATTTGCCAGCGCGACCTTGCAAAATTAATTCTGAAAGATAGAGCCAATACAGGAAAAATTCTTAACTCGCTTGAAGAAAAAAAACTTATCACCCGTACTGTTGATGTCAAAAATAATAGACTTGTAAAAAGAATGATAATTACAGATGAAGGAAATAAAAAACTTGAGGAAATAAACGAAAAAATTAAGGTACATTATTTGCAAAAAGTTTCTTGTAAATTTAAGCACGAAGAAATGAATAAATTACAAGAAACAATCAGAGCTTTCCGAAGCCAATTGGAAGAACTTGTAAACATAAACATATAGATAAAAAGAGGTTAGAAAATGGAAGAAACAACTACAGAAGTAAAAGAAGAAGAAAAACAAAAACCTAAAGGCGTTAAAAGAACAATTGGCGCAATAATAGGTGTAGCATTATTAGGCGGTATAGGATACTTTATCCACGATGCATTGATGTATCAATCAACTGACGATGCTTATGTAGAAACAACGACCGTTCAGGTTTCCCCAAAAGTAAGCGGTCACATAACAGAAGTTTATGTCAATGACAACCAGCACATACAAGCTGGAATGGTTGTTGCAAAAATTGACGACACAGATTATAAAGTTGCGCTGAATAAAGCTCAAGCAGCATACGAGAAAGTACTTCTTGACCAGAAAAACGCACAGGCAAACTTTAAAGCTATGCAAACCAACATTGACGTAGCCCAAAAAGACCTTGAAAGATATACCAAATTATTTGAATCAGGTGCAGTATCAAAACAAACACTTGACGCAGCACAGGCAAAATATGATTCTGCCCAAGCAAATTTAACACAAGCAGAACAAGATTTGCTGTCAGATAGCAACAATAAAGTTGCTGATGCAAATTTAAAAGTTGTAAAATCCGAACTTGATCAGGCAAAATTGAACCTTCAATACACAAAAGTTATCGCACCTCAAACAGGTACAGTAACAAGCAGACGTGTTGAAAAAGGTATGTTTGTACAAACAGGAACACCTTTATTTGTAACAGTTCCAGATAAAGTTTGGGTTGTTGCAAACTTCAAAGAAAACCAATTACGCGGAATGAAAAAAGGACAGGCTGTTGATATAAAAATAGACACTTATCCAAACCACATTTTCAAAGGTGAAGTAGAAAGTATCCAAAGAAGTTCAGGCGCAAAATCAAGCCTTTTCCCACCTGAAAATGCAGTAGGTTCATTCGTTAAAATCGTACAAAGAATTCCGGTAAAAATAGTATTCACAGAAGAAATAAACCCTGAAGAATTCACAATTGTACCTGGAATGTCAGTAGTACCAAAAGTAAGAATAAAAGATTAGGATAATGGATTAATTATAAAAAGTGAGCAGAGGGTTAACCGCCCAAAACTCACTTTTTTAAAGAAGGATGTGTTATGGCAGCTGAAGAAGAATGGAAACCCTCATCAAACCCTTGGCTGATTATTATGCCGGTAATGCTCGCAACATTTATGTATGCGTTAGATGAAACAGTTGCGAACGTAGCATTACCACATATTGCAGGTTCATATTCAGTAAGTAGTCAGGAATCTATCTGGGTTTTGACAAGTTATTTGATGGCAAGCAGTATTGTCATTCCAATGATAGACTTTTTCTGTAAACTTTTCGGCAGAAAAAACTTCTTCATGCTGGGAGTTTTTATATTCACCATAGCATCTTTTCTTTGCGGAATTGCAAATTCTATAGGAATGATAGTTATAGCAAGGGCATTACAAGGTTTGGGCGGCGGCTGTCTTATGCCGATGGCGCAGGCTGTATGTATGGAAAGTTTTTCCGGAGAAGCCAGAAATAAAGCAATGGCTGTTTTCGGTTTAGTTGTAATTGTTGCCCCGATATTAGGACCTGTTATGGGCGGCTGGATTACGGAAAACTGGTCTTGGCCATACATCTTTTTCATTAATGTTCCAATTGGATTTATATGTATTGCTCTGGCAAAAAAATTCGTTGAAGATCCGCCTTATGCAAGACGTCAGAAAAACATACATCTGGATAAATTCGGATTTTTATGGCTTTGTGTATGGTTAATACCGCTTCAGATTGTATTTGATAAGGGGAATGATTCCGATTGGTTTAGTTCACCGTTAATCTGCTGGTTTACAGCAATAGCAATAACCGGTGCGATTTTATTCTTCTATACTCAGATAAAAGGCAAAAATCCGCTTGTAAAACTGGATGTATTTAAAGATACCAACTACTTATTCGGAACAGTTATGCTTATATTAATAAACGCAGTATTACTTGCATCACTTGCAATATTACCTCAAATGCTTCAATATATGCTTGGATATGACTCATTCTTGAGCGGACTTGCAATAATGCCTCGCGGATTGGGAGCATTAACGGCATTATTAATATTCGGAATATTGGGCGGAAAAATTTCCTACAAAATGTACGGAATTATGGGGTTAACCAGCCTTGGTATAGGGGGTTGGATGCTCGGTATGCTTAATTTACAGATTAACCCGATGAATATTGCGATACCTAACTATATATTCGGGATAGGACTTGTATTTTCATTTATGCCGATTACAACTCTTTCTTGTATTACGCTTAGAAATGACCAGATGACAAATGCCTCAGGACTTCAGAACCTCTTGAAAACCATAGGCGGTGCAATCGGAACATCACTGGTTGCAACTATGATATCCAGATTTTCACAAGTACACCAAAACGGACTTGTAAAATCAATGAATGACTTAAATCCTGCATTTTCGGACAGATTACAGATGTACGCTTCAAGCTTTATTCATCAGGCAGGAGATATGATGAATTCCACATATTTAGCGGGGAAAATGTTATATAATCAGCTTATACAACAGTCGACACTCTGTGCATATATGACAACATTTAAAGTTTTTGCCGCAGCATGTTTTATTTTACTCCCGCTTATGTTTATATTTAAAAGTGAAAACAGAACAGAAAATTAGGACAAAAAATGACAGAAGAACAGAATAAAGAATGGACACCGTCAGTCAACCCCTGGATAATGATTATACCTGTAATGCTTGCAGTATTTATCTACGTCCTTGACGGAACGATAGGAAACGTTGCTCTACCGCACATGGCAGGAAGCTTTTCGGCAACTCGTGATGAATCTATGTGGATTTTGACAAGTTACCTGATTGCAGCGGGAATTGTTATTCCTGCGGTTGATTTTTTCAGCAAAGTTTTTGGACGTAAAAACTTCTTTATTATCAGTATAATGCTTTTTACTATAGCATCAATGCTTTGCGGTATGGCAAAAAATATTGAATTTATGATATTTGCGAGAATACTTCAAGGTTTTGGGGGAGGAGGAATTCTTCCTATTTCGCAGGCTATTATGGTAGAAAGTTTTCCGAAAGAAAAACGCGGGCTTGCAATGTCAGTTTTCGGGATGGGAGTAATCTTAGCCCCAATTATCGGACCTGTTCTCGGCGGATGGATTACAGACAACTGGACTTGGCCGTGGATCTTTTATATAAACATTCCATTTGGCTGCGGTGCTGCTCTATTATGCCACAAACTTCTTGAAGATCCGCCTTACGCGAAGAAACAAAAAAATGTAAAAATTGACGGCAAAGGATTTTTCTATCTGACAATCTGGCTGGTAACTCTCCAGACGGTTCTGGATAAAGGTAACAATGCCGACTGGTTCAATGCGACCTGGATACGGTGGACGTTCGGGATTTCTGTGATAGCAGGTATATTATTCTTTCATTCGCAGTTTACTAATAAAAATTCTCTTGTAGACTTAAGGGTATTTAAAGACAGAAACTTTACCGCCGGTACAATTATTCAGGTAGTAATTCAGGCAGTATTATATGCATCTCTGGCAATTCTTCCGCAATTTTTACAGAGCATGATGGGATATACAGCGTTCCTAAGCGGCGAAACAATGATGCCGAGAGGGTTTGGGAGTATGCTTGCCATGGTTATAACCGCAACATTATCAAACCGCATCGATAACAGATTAATCGTAGTTGCAGGGTTGTCGTTAATTGGCGGAGCAGGTCTTGCATTCGGAGCGTTAAACCTCCAAATATCCAGTATGAATATTGCTATCCCTAACTTCTTTATGGGAATGGGAATGGGACTTTCGATGGTGCCGATTATGAACCTTTCACTTGATACTTTAAAAAATGAGCAGATGACAAATGCAACAGGTATTCAAAATCTCTTGAAAAATATCGGCAGTGCAATCGGAACATCTCTGGTCGCAACAATGCTCACAAGATTTGCTCAGGTTCACCAATATATGCTTGTCGGGAAATTACACGAACTTAATCCGGCATTTATAGCAAAAATACAGTCAACAGCAGGTGCTTTATCAACATTCACAGATCACAGTGTTGCTCAATACATGGCACAGTATTCACTATATGGAGAATTGATTAAGCAGTCTACCCTATGGGCATTTATTGACTCTTTCAGAATTTTCGGAATACTATGTTTTATATTAATCCCGCTTCTTGCATTAATGAAAAAAATTAAAAAGACAGCAGTTTAAATAAATTCAATCACAACAATTTCAGGAAAACAGTTGAATCTTAAAGGAAGAATACTTGTGCCTAACCCGCGGGAAACGAACAAGCGTTCAGTTTCAAAGTATCCGTAAGCATATTTTGTACCGTATTTTGACGGTACAATTAGAGGTTTTCCTGCAACAACCTGCCCGCCGTGCGTATGCCCCGAAAGAGTTAAGCGTACAATGTTTGGAACTTCTGCAATAATATCCGGTGTATGAGAAATAAATATCACAGGATTTTTTATACCTGAAAGTGCTTTTTTGATATCAGGCATTCCTGTTTGTAAATCTTCAATACCTGCAACAGTAAAATCCCCAAAATCTTTATTTTCATTTTCTAAAACGCTAATTCCAACGGCTTCAAATGCATCTATAATCTCTTTTTTTCCCTGCCAGCCGTCATGGTTGCCCATTACGGCAACAGTTCCATATCTAGACTTTAAATTTCCGAGAACATTCGCTATCACTTTTATATCAAGAGTGTTTCCTTTTTTATGTCCATTGACATAATCCCCGCCAAGAAGTATAACATCAGGGTTTTGGGCATTAATCTTTCGCACAACCCTTCCCAAACGCCATTTTTCCCACGGTTTTATATGAAAATCAGACGCAAAGGCAATTCTCAATCCTTTTAAACGCTCATCAGTTACCGTAACATGTTTCACTGTCAAGATATTCGGCTCTATCACCGACACGTATAAAATCAGTATAAATAATAAAACTAAAATAAATTTCATGCTTATATTCTACCTCAAATATTTGTTGTATCATAAAGATACACGAGAAACAGGGTATATATTACAGAGGAAAGATGAAAAATAACATCGCATTAACAGGAATGATGGGCAGCGGAAAAAGCTCCGTTTCAAAAGAATTAAGCAAACTTTTGCCGGAATATTCTCTTATTGACATTGATAATGAAATCGAAAAAACGACAAATAAAAAAATATCCGAAATATTTCTAAAATTTGGAGAACCTCATTTCAGAATTCTCGAAACCGACAAAATTCAAAAATTTGTCTACGGCAAAAAACAGATTATATCACTGGGCGGAGGAGCATTTGAAGATGAATTTAACAGAAAAATAATCCTCGAAAACTGTACCGTAATTTACCTGAAAACAACTCCGGAAGAAATATACCGCCGTATAAAAAACGAAACCCACCGCCCGCTGCTTGCAAAAAAATTCTCAATTGAAAGAATTGCAGATATTATCAAAAGACGAGCCGTAAACTATGAAAAAGCAGATATAATAATTGACACAGACAATAAAACTCCATATAATATTGCTAATGAAATTTTGGGAGTAATAAATGATTAAGCTTTCCGTAAATATAAATAAATCAGAAAAATCCTATCCGATTATTATCAATGATAAACCTGTTTCAACTCTAAAAGATGATATTTATACAAGGCTTGAGGGCAAAAAGTTTCTGGTCATTATCTCTGAAAAAGTTGAAAAACTCTACGGGAAGGAACTGGGCTTTGATAAATCCGAAAAATTTATTCTGAAAGACGGAGAGAAAGAAAATAATTTTAAGAATTACAAAAAAATCCTTGAACGCGCTCTGAAACTCCAATTAACCCGAAAAGACACTATAATTGCAATTGGAGGGGGAGTTGTCGGAGATTTGGCAGGTTTTGCGGCATCCACCTATATGCGTGGAATTAATTTCATTCAAGTTCCCACAACACTGCTCGCCTGCGTTGACAGTTCTGTCGGCGGGAAAACCGGAATTGATACAAGTTTCGGGAAAAACCTTGTCGGTGCATTTTACCAGCCAGATGTTGTCTTTATTAATACAAATTTTCTAAAAACTCTCGATGACAGGCAATTTAAAACAGGGATGGGCGAAGTTGTAAAATATGCGTTCATTGAGAAAAGCTGCTGCTGTAACGAAGAACTAAATCTTACAAATTTCTTAAGCGAAAATACTGAAAAAATCATCAAACGTGACCTTTGCACCCTTGAAAAACTTATTGAAATTTGTGTAAAACTGAAAATCTCCGTGGTAGAAAAAGATGAAAAAGAAAGCGGACTCAGGAAAATTCTCAATTTTGGACACACATACGGACATGCTGTGGAGAAAATCACCAATTATAAAAAATTCACACACGGGGAAGCCATTGTAAAAGGGATGGAATTTGCATTTAAACTTGCAGAAAAGAAAAATATTATAGATAAAAACTACAAATTTTTTGCAGATGATGTCATAAAAAAATTCGGCTTCAAAGCCATTCCCGACTATCCTTTAGAAAAAATGATAAATTTAATGAAAATGGATAAAAAAGCCGAATTTGAATACATAACCTTTATCCTGCCGACCGATTACTCCACTGTTGAGGAGTACAAGTTTACAGAAAAAGATTTATTATGATTTTTTAAGTATAAACCAGTTAAAGTTGTCGTGAGGAAAACTTTTTGCCCGTTTATACAGAAAACCGTAATCCAACAATTCTAAATCAGGATATTTATCCATCATTTCACCCGCAAAATCACGTTTAAATAATCTTTCTGTATTGCCTCTGTATTCAACCATTACAGGTGTTGGACTAAAATATTCCGCTATAATAATATACTTGGATGAAGATTCATATAATTTCGCATACACATCCTGTAATTCATCTGGATTTATATGAATTAAAACCCCATTCACAAATGTTAAGTCGTATTTTTTATTAACATTATAATCTAATATTGACCCTTCAAAAATATTCTCTTTTTTAATAAATTTAGATAAATATTCTTCGCAAGCTTTATGGTTAATTTCAATTGCAGAAAGTTCACACTGCGGCATTAATGTTTGAACAGCTTTTAAATTTATACCAATATTAGCCCCAAACTCCAAACAACTATTTATATTTCCTGTCTTTGTAAGCCATAATGCCCATTTAGCTACATAATCTGGCAAAAGCTTTTCATAACTGTTACGTTCAATATAATCATCTCCAAACACACCATGCCAAAATACTTCTTGTTCAGTCTTAAAGTGAGGAATAGCT
>USHE01000049.1 GCA_900554385.1 uncultured bacterium
AACGCCCAAATCCTTGTGAGCAGGAGCATATTCAGGATTTAACTCCCCTACTTTTTTGAGAATTTTTTCAGCTTTATCCATATCATCAGTCATAATACAGATATTTGCAAATTCATAATATGTCTCAAAAGAAACATTACCCTGCACGATAATTTTTTCATAAAGTTCCTTTGCCTGAAGCGGGCGGTCAATTTTCAAAAATAAATTAGCCAGTTTTTTAGACATAGAAGCCGACTTAGGATTAAGCGCAACAAGTCTTGCGAGAATACCAATAGCAAAAGTATACTCCCCTTTTTGTTCAAAACAGCAGGCAAGATTATACTGATACGTTTGTTTTTCAGGATGATGTGTCACAAGCGTTTTGTAATGTTTTATAGCACTATCCCAGCGTTCCAGTTTAACCTCAGAAAGTGCAAGTGCTGTTAGAAAACTGTCATTTCCTTCAAGTGTATACGCTTTTTCAAAGTACTCACAAGCTTTTTCGTGGTCATTTTTCATCTGGAGAATTGAACCTATATTAAAATAGGTTATTGCATTATCAGGATCAAGTTCTGTTGCTTTATGGAAATTTTCGATTGCCTTATCCAGATTACCGATTGTTATGTAAGAAGTTCCGAGATTATTGTACAACTGCGCATGGTCAGGCTTCAATTCAAGAGCCTTTTCAAGATAATAAACGCTTTCCTCAAAACGTTTGGTGGACATATATGCCGTACCAACTACATAATATAAGGTATAATCATCTTGAACTTTTTCAAGAATTTTCTTCCCAAGCTCAATTGCTTTATCCTCGTTGTGTTGTTTTACATAGATAACGCAAAGACACTTGTAAGCTTCCGTATAATCTTCTCTGAGTGCAATAACTTTTTCATAAGCCGAAACCGCATGCAGATAATCTTCCTGATAATCATAACAACAGGCAAGATAAAACCAGCTTGTTGCGTCTTCCGGAAAATATTTTACGATTGTTTCATAGTTACTTTGAGCATCTTTGTAATATTCCAGATTAACATTACACAAGCCAAGAAGTTTCAAAGCCTCAAGGTTATTTTCATCATTATTAGAAATGCAAGAGAGTTTCTCTTTTGCTTCTTCATACTTTTTATCTGCTACCAGTTCGGTAATTTCGTTTAAATTCAAATCTTCCATACCCGCATTATAACATAAAAAGATTGATAGCAATTTTTCTTATGTTGTTTTTTTATTATAATAGCCTTAAAATAGTATCGCCATTCCAGCCGCAACTTTGCGTATTTTGCGAAGCTAATTAAAAAAAAGGAGTTAAGAATGCCTATAGATTTTCATTCCCAAGCAATATTCACAATCCCACATCCTGCAGTGTATTCTTCTTCACGGAAAACATCCGGAAATACACAACTTCAAAACGATTTTTTTATAAAAAATATCAATCAAAAAATTGACAAAAATTTTGACGGAATGAAAATCGAGAAAAAATCTTTTGGCAAAATTGAAAAAACAAATGAAGAAGCCACCCTCTATACGATTACAAATAAAAACGGACTAAGCGTAGATTTATCGACTTATGGTGCAACAATTACCTCAATAAAAGTTCCCGACAAAAACGGCAATCTTAAAGACATAACCCACGGCTATAATTCAGTTACACCATACGAAAAAGCTCCTGTCGGACATGCCGGCGGAACAATCGGACCTTGCGCAAACAAAATTAACAACGGAACATTTAAAATTAACGACAAGGAATATCAACTTGAATGTAACAAAGATTACGGCAAAACGCATTCTCATGGCGGTTCAGATGGTTTTGACACAAAAAATTGGCAGACAGAAATTCTTAAAGACGGAATAAAATTTACCTATACCAAAAAAGATATGGAAAGCGGTTATCCCGGAAATGTCACAGCCTCCGTAACTTATCAGCTTGATAATAATAATAAACTCCACATAAAATACCACGCCGAAACCGATCAGGATACTCTTATAAATATGACTAATCACACTTATTTCAACCTTGACGGCGCGGAAAATACAGAAGAAAACTCCGTTCTTGACCACATAGTAGAACTTCCAAACTCATCACGTTACACCGTCAACAATGAATTAGCAGTCCCTACCGGAGAACTTGCGTCTGTAAAAGATACCCCTTTCGATTTCAAAAAAGCTAAAAAAATTAAAGACGTCATTAATCAACAATCCAAACAACTTGAAATCGGTTCAGGATTTGACCAAAACTATTGTATAGATGATTACGACGGTAAAACCCTCCGAAAAATTGCCAGAGTAAAATCTGAACAGACTGGTATAACCTTAAAAGTTTCCACAAATCTTCCGGGGTTTCAGTTCTACACAGCAAACCATCTGGGTAAAAAATCACAACCCGAAGGTAAAGACGGCAAAAAATACGAAAAACGTTCGGCATTTTGTATAGAACCTCAGTTCTACCCTGATGCAATTAACACATTTAAAGAAAAACCAATTTTAAAAAAAGGTGAAACTTACGATAGAGAAATAATTTACGAATTTGGTACAGAAAAATAGCCCAATGCCGTGAATGTTTATGGACAGATTTTACAGTCACATGGTATAATATAATATCAACGCCTTAAACTTCACTGAATATTGTTCCTAAACGAAAGGAACAATTATGGGAAAAAAATCCAAACCGAAATATTCGTCCGGCACAGTTCAAATAAACGGACAAACAAAAGCGACAACCTCAAAATACGGCGATAATGTAACCACAAATTACATAATGTCAGATGATGAAAAAAGGGCTTATGACTACGCCCAAAAAGCTTTTGCGGATAACTTGCAAAACCTTAACGTTTTTGATTCAAATACACGAAAAAATATAAATAAGCAACTGGAAGCCTATGCACAAGAAGGAACACAAGCTATTAACGATATTTATAAGCCGATAATCGAAGATACAAAAAACGACATAGCAAGACGTTACGGCAATCTTGATAATTCATCGTTCTTGAACAGCCTGAATTCAATAGAGTCAAACCGTTCAGATGCTATAAGTTCACTTGGTCAGGATTTAGTATTAATGAGAAACGACTTAGTAAATGACGAGCTTTCAAGAAGGTACAATTACATGAGCTTCCTTGATGATTATGTAAGCGGGATTAATTCATCGGCTATGGCATACGGCAATATGTCGCAATCAAACAGTAATGCAGGAACCTCATTTAACACAGGAAATTATTCATCTTCAGGTACAGACTGGCTTGGAGCCGGCTCAAATTTGATGTCCCAGCTTGGTTCTCAATTATTAAAATATTACATTTCGAAATAAAAAATCAAAACGGGTTTTGCTATCAAAACCCGTTTTTTAACCATTCGGTTATTTCGCAACAATCTGTTTGTGATATGATTTTTGTATGAATAAGTTCACTTTATATTTGCTTCTTATTTTTCAAGTGTTATTGCTTCTCCTGCTCTGCACTGGCGGATTATTAGTATATATAATAGTCACTGCAATGCTTTTAGGGTTTGTGGGAGAACATGAATTTCAACCAATTTATATATCTAATATACTTTACTGGATTTTTATAAGTACTATTTATGGTGGCATGATATTCTTTAACATTACTTCTATTATTGCTACTGTCAGATTGATTAAAAATAAGCCTCTTTCCATTTTTAATAAAATTAGTTTTGTTATGTTTACATTAACTGCTGTTTTTATTTCTTGGATGCTTCTACAATTATTTTAGTTTTTGTGGTATGATTTTTGTATGAAAAAATTCTTTTTGTATTTGCTTTTAATTTTCCAAATAGCAATATTTCTGTTATATTTTGCTATCAGTTCGATTTTAGCTATGCTTGCATTAAATTTCTTTTATGTTAGTATGGCACAAAGTAACTGGGTTATAGAAGAAGGAAGTGATTGGGGTTTTATATTTTTATTCGCTTTCTGTGGTCTTATTTATCTCTGCTTGATAATTTTTAATATTAATTCTTTTATTGCTACTGTCAGATTGATTAAAAATAAACCCCTGACTATTTTTAATAAAATTAGTTTTATTGGGTTTATTTTAACATGCATTTTTGTTTTAGATTTTGTGTATAGCTCCTAGAAATAGGAGCTATACACATTTTTAAATACTTAGTACAGTAATTTTATCCATTCTGACGGCGGAATGAATAAGATATTTATTGTAAAGAAGTTTTTAAGCATTTTCAAGTCTTGCAAGTTATGCGCCCATTCGACCAGAAAGAATGGATCATCTTTATTAAAATCATAAGTATCTATAACTTTAGCATAGATATTTCCCTTTGAATCCATAAATGTATCTATAATATCCGCATGCCCTAAGGACAAATGCGTATCTGTCCAACCGGTAAAATTTACACTGCCTTTAACGCTTTGACCTGCCATAATTTTGTGGAGATTATTACCCAAAAATGCCTTAAATTCTTTACTGCGCAATATTGACTTTGAAAGAGAGCTGTCAGATTTTAAAATAATACCTTCTGCGTCAGGAACAGCAATTTGTTCATTAAGTTTATTACTTACAAAGTTCTGCAAATCGGACGGCAACTCTGATACACTGTTTACCTTATAACCATTTTTTGCAATATAATCACCGCTGTTTTCAAAGTTATAAGCAGAAGCTTTCCATAATTCACTCGTATTTGGCCATATTAATGAAGCAGGCCCCATCCCCCAATTTAGCATTCTTTTCTCAGTATTTGGATGTTTATGCAATCCTGTTCGGCGTAATGAATTGAACAAATTATCATCAAGTTCAATGTTCAATTTAGGTGTTTTAGATACAGATTTTTTTACATTTGATACTGTATCCTTAAATGCTTGACTGTTATCTTGATAAATTTGCAATTCGTCGACGACGGTTTGAAAATCGTCATTCTCGGCAGCGTATTCAATCCGCGCAATTGCATTTTTATTTGCGGAATTTATTTCGCGCTGCTGGGCGAGAACTTTATATAATTTTGAATATTCTTCCTGATTTTTTGCATTCACAAGTTTATCAATATTCATTTTTTCGGCAGTATCAAAGAGTTTTTGAGTTTCTTTAATATCCTTTATTGCGCTGTAAAGCTGAGGTTTAAATTTTTTAATTGTTGCTTTATCGGATTTTTCTGACGCATAATTTAAAACAGCAGCGGCTTTCAATGCACCAAGCCCCACCGTAACGGCAACTCCTGCCACAGACGCAATTGCACTCAGAATACTGCTAAAATCAAACTCTGTAACCTCAACCCCTCCTTTAAGCACAAGATTAGATGAAGCATTCATATGTATTCCGCCGGAATTTGTCTTGAAAACTTTTTCGAGTAAATCATCAATAGGGCTAGTACTTTCTTCCGGAATTATAGTTGTCTTCCAAAAATCATTTTCATTTTGTTCCGGAGCAAATGAAGCGTCTTCATTTGATGAAATTCCTCTGTAATGCTCTTTTACCTGTGTGCCGTCCCGTCTTGTGTACGAATTCACGTGTACTACTTTTTCTGAATTAAATGTCATTTGTTTTGACCGTCCTTTCTTTTTTGGCTAGTGACACTAATTTGCTGCTGATTTCATCCTGCCCGCGCAAGACCAGAGCCGCTATTTTAAAAGCAAACGAGAGTAAGAACAAATGTTATTCTTACTCTCGTTTTAATTTGCTTTCTTGTTTATTATTCAATTGTTATTACAATTATAACATTTTGCCTCAAAAACCGTCAACAAACCAAAAGCAGTTACTAACACAGCCAATATAAATCGCCAAAAATTTTCCGTCTGTGATATAATTGTTTTATGAATATTACACAGGAATTTGACACAATAGCTGCAATAGCAACCCCGCTCGGCACAGGAGGGGTTGGTGTTATTAGAATTTCAGGCGATTCTGCTTTTGAAATTACAGAAAAAATCTTCTCTAAAAAAAATCTCGAAGCTGGAAAAATTGCTCACGGTTGGATTTGTGATAACAATAAAAAAATTGACGAAGTTATCGTTCTTCCGTTCAGAAACCCTCACAGTTATACAGGTGAAGATGTCATCGAGGTTCACTGCCACGGCGGAATTAATGTTGTGAGAAACATTCTCGATTTAATCCTCAAAAATGGCGCAAGAACTGCCGAAAGAGGTGAATTTACAAAACGCGCTTTCTTAAATAAAAAACTCGATTTATCTCAAGCTGAAGCCGTTGCTGACTTAATCCACGCTAAAACAAGAAATTTCGCGGTGCAATCCGCCAAAAATCTTTCCGGAGTTCTGGGTGAAAAAATTAGCAAAATTAAAAAAGAAATTTTTGAAACTTTGTCAAAAATTATTGCGGGAATCGATTTTCCGGAAGATGTTGCCGAACCTGAATATTCATACCTTATTCAAAGTTTTGAGCATTCGTTGAAGGAAATAGACGGAATTTTATCCTGTGCTAAATCCTCGGATATTCTGCGTCAAGGGGTTAAGATTGCAATTGTCGGGAAGCCAAATGTCGGAAAATCTTCGCTCTTTAACAAACTTCTAAACGTCGAACGTGCAATCGTTACCGATATCGCAGGCACTACTCGTGATGTTATTAAAGAAAATCTCGATTGGGATGTTGCTATTACACTGATTGATACCGCTGGAATACGTGACAACGAAGAAGTCGGTAAGGTCGAAGAAATCGGCATTGAATACTCCAAACAATCTGCAGATGAAGCGGATTTGGTTCTATTTATCTACGACGCTCACCGTGGTATGGATGATGAAGACAATGCCATCCTCGATTTAATAAAAAATAAAAATCACCTAGTAATCGCAAATAAATGCGACTTAATCGAAAAACCGGCAGAAGGTGCTATCAATATTTCGGTTGAAACAGGTGCAGGAATTGAAGATTTAAAAAATAAAATAAAAGAAATTGTATGTAATTTCTCATCAGAAGACACTGAATTTATCACTAACAAACGTCAGCAAGACTGCCTTTACAAGTGCCGTGAAAGTCTTGAACAGGCTCTTAGTGCTGCAAAAATCGGCGAATTACAGGACTTAATTTCAATAGATTTAAAATCAGCGCTGTTATTTTTGGACGAAATTACCGGAGAAGTAATCACTGACGAAATTCTGGAAAACATTTTCAGCCATTTCTGTATAGGGAAATAGAATATTCGTCAATAATATTATAGATTTTTCTTTGCTGTTCAATCAGGATAGAGCAAAGCTTTTCAAGGTAATCTGTATCGGAGCGTGTTTGAGAACAGTAGTTGAGAGCGTCGTGCAGAGCCTGAGAGAGGCACATAGCGACAGAGAGTTCCGCCTGAATTTCATCAAAAGTCGTTTTTAAATACATAATTTTATTCCTTATAGAATAAAATTTATATTATATTTTTTATTAAATCAACTAATCAAAATTATCAAAAAGATAAACAGACTTATCATCGTTCACTTTTTCTTTTTAATTGCAACGTAAAAAGAAAAAGTGAACCGAAAAAGAAAAACAAGCAGAAATACAGCGTCGCAAAGCGCCGCATACCAAATGGCTATTGTGAAAAGCTGAGCTTTTCACCCCTTAAGCTCGCTATTATGCTTTGCATACGCTCGCTCAATAACAATCCATTTAATAACGCTCAACGCTCTTAATTCAAATTCTCGCCGAATTTGTTTAGGGAGTTAAGAAAGCTCTAAAGGTCTCCACCCTTTAGGGCTTTTCCCTATACTATAATTATAACGTATTTTTGTACTTTGTCAATCCTGAACAGACAACTACTGTACACTAGCGAGCAAATCCGCCTCTTGGATTTGCTCCTCGCTCGCCGAGTTTCGCCTTTGGAGCGTTGCTCCTGTCGGCTTCATCTGCTCGCTTGCCGGACTCGCTTCGCTACGTCCATACACAAATCCGCCTCTTGGATTTGCTCCTCGCTCGCCGAGTTTCGCCTTTGGAGCGTTGCTCCTGTCGGCTTCATCTGCTCGCTTGCCGGACTCGCTTCGCTGCGTCCGTACGCAAATCCGCTTGACATTTTTCAAAAAATCATTAAAATAGTCATGAGCTAAATTAAGAGGAGCTATATTATGGCGAAATTAAACGGCAGTTCACTGCTTTCAGGTATATACGCAGGTTTAACCAATACATATTCATATCTCGCAAGCCAAAATCCCGATGGAGTCACGCTTGAAAGTATCAATAAAGCAAAAACAGATTCAACAAAAAACCAATATCTTAACCAGACTTTTGCTTCTTACTTACAAACAAATTTCGGGTCAATAGACAAAGACAACGATGGAATTATCTCATCTGAAGAAATGAATAATCTGACAAATCGTATGTCCGCACAAGGGCTTACTAAAGAAGAACTTACTCAAATGTACGCCTCGGGAGCAAGCGGACTTTCTACGGATACGATTAACAATATCCTTGAACACTTTGATGAAATGGACACAAACCACGACGGACGAATTACCAGTGCGGAAATTTCAGCATATAATGTTAATTCAGCCAGAATGGAAAAAGAAGACGAATTTAACAACAAATTTGCAACAAACATGTCCGTTTTTTATGGAAGCGAAAGTTCAGCCACTGACGGAACTTACAGTATGTTGAGTTATAAATACAAAAGCAAAAATTCCAATTCCTAATATATTCTTAGTAACAGCACTATGTGCAAGAAAAAGGGAAGATTTTAATAAGACACATCTTATAAAAGATATGTCTTATTTTTTATAAATTAACTTGTTTTATACCCGCTGCGCTGTATACGTACGCTAATTCGCTAATCAAATTTTCCCTTTTTTGTACTTTTTATTGTAGCAAGAATTAATTCGTCACAATTTTTCAGTTCTTCCTGTTTCTGCGGAGTTTGACGAGCTTTCCATTCTTGAAGTTCTTTTCTGAAAGTTTCGCCGTCTACAAGACAATTACCTGTGCCGACAAGATGAGAATATTTCTGAGTAAATTCCCTATTAAAATCTGCATAAGCATCAGTAATTAAATCAGAAACTGTCAGAGCATTCGTCAAAATAGTCTGCATATCCTGTTCTACCATATTACGCATTCTTGGAGAAATATCTCTTGCATTTTGTAGAGCAATCTTGCCTGTTCTCGCTCCCTGCCCCATAACTTTTACCATAGCTTCTGCAAGCCCTGTTGCACTTTCTAAGTCAGCAGAAATCCCGTAAGAACCATCCATTCCGTAGAAAGCTTTTTCCGCAGAATGACCCCCGTATGAACAAACTATATTTGAAAACAGTTTTTCAAAAGAGTGTTCCTGATTTTTGTCCTCTCCGTGGTACACTGCACCGCCATATACCCCGCGCGGATCAAGGGTTATAAAATTAACTCTATCAGGAAGCTGCCAAGGTGTTCCGTATTTTTTTATAAGATTACTCATTACTTCCAAATTTGTAGCATGCCCGCACTCGTGGGATGTTACGATTTCTTTTTCATGTTCGTTAATTCTGTTTGTTGAAGGTCTGCCTGTTGTAATCTGAAGATATGCTTCTGTAAAATCTCCTTTAGTAACAGCTTTATGACCTCTTTCCATCGCAACAGATTGTGCTTTTTTCACGATATTTTTCAAATATATGTGAGGAAAATAGTTTGTTATATGGGCAGTAAAATCAATTATTTCTCGTTGTTCCTGCGGAGTTCCGGCAAGTTTCATTTTTGATTTTTTAATAGTATCAGCAATGACATCGGCTCTTTCTTTTTCGTTAAAGGCTGGTGAAGAAACTTCTATGCTATCAACAAATTTGAAAGACTTCATCGCAGCTTCACCGATAAATTGCGGACTTGAAACTGAACCCATTACAAGAATATTAAGTCCTGCTTTTTCTGCTTTATCCATTTCTCTTAAAAGTTGTGCCATTGCTTTTTGGTGGTATTGGGAAATAAGTTCTCCTATAGAAAAATATTCAAAATTTTCAATAAACAGAACTGCAGACTTATTTGCATTTGCTTCAGCCTGTGTCGCAACTAATGAAAATAATTTTTTCATGGAAGCTTCCGGAGAAAGTCCTGCGCCGCCCATAATGCCAACTTCTTTTGTACCAAAGTCCATTGTATTCATTTCAATATAAGGAACTTTTGCATCACCTGCGATTGCCTGGGCTGTAAAACGTCGTCCGCCGCCGGCTGAACCGTCTTGTGAATATATGATTACTCCTTTTGTTCCCATTTTATTGGATTTAATTTGTTTCACAAGAGAAAGTGCTTCTTTTTTGGTCGAATCTTTACCAACCATTTGCTTTATGGATTTTCCCGTATCAAAGACAACTTCAATCGAGCTATCGTCATTTCCTTTTTTAAACAAATTCGTAGCTTCTTTTACGTAATTGGCAACATCTTTTTCGTTAATATCACGTTTATCAATATTGTAAGACACTATATGTTTCATCAGTTTGAGAGTTTTGTCAGGGAAAGCTCCATCCAATTGTGCTGAAGCTTCGATAACTTTGTCTATTGCGCTTTTTGTGAAAGGTTTTTTAATATCTTTCATCAATTCGGGATTTTCTCTAAACGATTTAATCATCTGTTTTGTACTCAATGCAGGAACAGAGAGTTCCTCAAAATCTTTAAATCCATAAGAAATATTCGGCTGTAAAATACCATAGTAATTATCTTTTGTGTCATACATTACAAATTTGATATTCGGAGGCTGATTTACAAGCATCTGGACAAACGGTGCAGGAACTGAATAAGTCCCTTGCGCAAGCTGTTCCGGTTCTGATGAATTTATCATAAGATTCAGAGGATTTAAAATAATAACATGCTGATTTTGCTTATCTTTTTCAAGCTGTGCAATCACATGAGCCAGATAAACATCGTTGACTTGTTTATTAAATTCGGTTATTTTTACTTTTTTATTAAACCCTGACTTTTCCGCAACTTTTTGGATAGTATTTATAAAATACTCAGGGTCATCTTTATTTGCATCATAAGTTACAAAGATATTTGTACCCAGTGCAAGATTTTTCAATACATTACCTGCCTTTTGTTCGTACTCACTAAAAGAAGAACGCTTTGCCGCAAGTTTGTCATTAAGCATTAATTCTTTATCAACATTCATCAAAAACTTCGTTGTAACTTCTGAAATTTCGCTAACCGGTGAATTATACGCACCGCTTACGAGAACATAAGGTGAAACTTCATTAAGTTTATCCTCTTTCAACATACTCCATACGGAATCCACAAGATCATCCGACATATTAATTTCCGCATTTTCTTTTGTTTTTGCAGGACGATTAATCTCTAAAAGCTTGTCGATTTTCTCAATTTCCTGTTTCAAAACAGGAACAATTTTCTTACGATTTTCAGGCTTTTTAAATGCAGTATTCACAGATTCATAAGTAATTATCATAGCCAGAGGAGGTTGATCTTCCGGAACAAAATCTTTTTTACCGCTATCCAAATCATGTATATAATCTAAGGTTTCATTCAGAGAACGTTTCATAACATGGAGAACTGTAACCTCGTCATAACCTGTTTCTTTTGCAGATTCTGTCAGTTTTTTCATAATGGTTTTCGACGGCGTTGTCATAAAAAATTCCACCTGTTCAGCTTTTGACATAGTTTTGCCGGACTGCTGTTTACCTGTAAAAGACGGAACATAATAATTCTTCAACAACTCAGGATTTAGATGTTTATCAAAATTTTGTTCATTTTTAAACTCCTTATCTTTGGGCTGTTGATTATACAAGTGCCTGTTAGATGAGCCTTTTAAATCCAAACCTACTTTATTTATCATTAACCATTCTCCTAATTTCTAATCCGGTATCGCCTTCTGTGCCTCGCCTCTGCGAGCCATGCGAGGCTCACCTTTTCGACAGCCACTTCAAATTTTCGCTCACGATGCTTTTACGAAAATTTTTCGGACAATATATCTTTATTCTATCTATTAAACCTCGAAAACACATCTTTTTGCTACATCTGTAATGAAAATTTACAATTAATACAAATTTGCCAGTATTGTATTTTATGCTAAAATTCAGGTATGACGGTTAGAGAGTGGATATTTAATAAAAATGAAATAAGTGAAAAATCTTTGTTAAAATGATTACTGGTATCTCGTGGAA
>USHE01000050.1 GCA_900554385.1 uncultured bacterium
TTTGGACGGGGCAGATAAAGCATTATATTCAGCTAAAAATAGCGGCAGAAACAGGGTAATATCCTTATAGATACTAGCTTACAGACTAAATAAAAAAATACCCGATCGGGTAATGGTTTTTCCAAAATTATGAGGTTAAAATAAAAAAACTCGGTAATCAGTTTAACGGAAGTTGATTTATGGAAAAAGCAATCTCTGTATACGTAGTTGAAGACGATAAGCTAACAAGGACAACCTATAAACACCTGTTTGCGCAAATTCAGGATGAAATAAACCTCCTTGAAAGCTTTGATACTGCCGAAAAATGCATCGAACAGTTAAAAGTACCTCCAGCCGATGTTGTGATTATGGATATAGGATTACCCTGTATGAACGGAATTGAAGCCACTAAAATAATAAAAAGACGTTACCCCAAAGTTAATGTTTTAATGCTTACATCTCACGAACGAGATGAAGAAATTCTTGCTTCAGTTGCATCCGGTGCAAATGCTTATGCTATAAAAGACATAACATTTCCCGCACTTGCTGCAGCAGTAAAAGAAGCAAGTACAGGAGCAGTATGGCTGGATCCGCGTATTGCCGGTGTACTTTTAAATTCCATTCCGAAACCGGAATCAATGGATTTAGAAAAACTATATGTTAAAAATAAACCTAAAAAAAGATCCAATTCAAAATTTACAGAGCAGGATATCGAAATCCTGAAGCTTATCCAAAAAGGGAAAACTAACAAAGAAATCGGAGAAATTCTGCATATTAGTGAACATACTGCAAAATCTCACGTTTCTAAACTCCTGAGAAAATTATCCGTAAATGTCCGGGTGGAAGCAGCTATGAAAGCTGTTGAATACAATTTATTTTAGGGAAAATTTTATATGAAAAAAAAACTATCTAAAGCAAAAATTATATTTTTGGCTCTATTTGCCCTCCTTTTAGGAATGTGCATATATGACGATGCAATCCATTCAAAACCCCGCTGTCTTATTAATATCGGAATCATGGTATTTATGATGAATTCATACATTGAAAAAAAAGAATACATAAAAGCCCTTAAAGAAAAAAATGAATTATATGAAATGCTGCATCGTTCTTTTGAGGCAAATTCACCGGATATAATGGTATACTTTGACAACGACCAGAAAATAATCACCTGCAACAAAACAATGTGCGACACTTTTGGGATAGAAAATCCGGATGACGCAAAAAATTTAACAATGTTTGACTACCTTCCTCCGGAAAAAGCCAGCGTTGTCCAGCGTTACAACAATAAAGTTCTTTTAACAGGAAAACCTATAAAATATACTATTGATGTAAACAACAAAACAAACGGAACCAGAACATTTGAAACTGTTGCTGTTCCTATTCAAAAAAACGATGAAATAAAAGGGCTTGTTGCAATATGCCGCGACGTAACGTTCCGTGAAAAGCTGCGTTCTAAGTATATAGAACAACAAAACCAATTAAACTCCATTCTGGACAATCTTCCTCTGGCAGCATTTTTAATTGATACAGAAGGAAAATACATAAACGGGAACAGCAAAATTGACAACCTTTTAAATATTTAAGAATCTACTCTTAAAGGATGTGATATTTTTACTAAATATCTTTATCATACAAAAAAAGAAATTCAGACGATACTAAAAACAGTAAAAAAAGAAAAATGTACTGTAGCCTGCGAACATTTTTATAAATTTCCTAACCGTTCACCAAACTGGTATAAAATATACAAAGCTCCTATCTGCAACAGGGACGGTAATATAAGCGCATTTACGGTTTTTGTCCAAAACATAGGAGCTGAAAAAAATCTTACAAGACAAAAAGAACAATTTATAGCAACATTAAGCCACGATTTAAAAACTCCGGTAATCGCCCAAATAAGATCATTAGAATTACTCCTAAGAGGCGAATATCAAAATATGACAGATGAACAAGTTGAATTGCTTAATTTAACTCTCGACTCAAGCAAACAAATGTACAATCTTGTTTCAACAATTTTATACTCTTACAAATTCGACAATGCTGAAGTAAAACTTGATCCTCAGGAAGTTAATATTATGGAGATAATATTGGAATGCTGCGATACACTTTCAAAAATGGCGGCAGGAAAAGAAGCAGAAATAATCATAACACCAGGTGAGAATATAGGAAAAATTCAGGCAGACAAAAACTACTTGAAATACGCCATTTTATATATGATAGAAAACAGTATTTCTTATGCATTTGAAAAAACTAAAATAGTATTAAATTTGAGAGAAGAAAACGGCAAAATTTCATTTACAATTCATACAACAGGACACTATATCCCTCAGGAAGAAATTGATATGATGTTTGACCAATACCTTGGACAGACACAAACATACAATAAAATAGGATTTTGCTTAAAATTATACTACTCAAGCCAGATTATTAATGCTCACAACGGACAGATTATCGCATACAGCGACCCGTCTAACCGGAATATTTTAGGCTTTACAATACCACTCATACATACTCCGATTCCAGTTACAGCATAAATATTTTCTGATATAATAAATTGCATGGAACTTGATATTGAAATTAAAAATAAATTATCAAAGAAAATTTATTCTGATATGGAAAAACAATTTCCGCCGGAAGAAATGAAAGATTTTGCCAAATTAAATGAACTTTTAGAGAAAAAATTCTATAAACTGGCTGAATTTTCAATAAAAAACGAACCTGCGGGATACGTATTTTTTCTTGAAAATGAATATCTCTGGATAGATTATATTGCGGTTTTTGAAAAGTTCCACTCGCAAGGTTTCGGAAGCAAAATATTGACTTCGCTTTTCGATGAATATTCGCATTTAAAAGGTTGTTTTTTTGAAGTAGAACCGGAAAATCCCGAGAATATTCAAACAATAAAAAGAATAAAATTTTATAAAAGACTCGGCTGCCATACACTGGATTTTGAATATTATTTTCCAAACGAAATAAAAGAATTAAAACTGGATTTGCTATACAAATCTTTTGACGGAAATTTTCCGAATAAAAATGAAATAAAAAAACAGGTAGAATTTGTGTTTGAAAATCTTCATAACTCAACAAAAACGACACAAGCAACACTTCAGCTTATAAAAATAAAAAATCAAATATGATTTCAATTATAGCAGTAATAGTAAGAATAATCTCAAATTCTCTGTCGAATGTATTCCAAAAACGGCTCACACAATGCGGAATGAATTCGTTATCCGTAAATTGTTATACATACATCGGACTAAGCTTAATATGCTTATTTTTTGTAAATCATATTACAGAAATAACAACTCCCGTTTTAATAAACGCAATAGCAGGCGGAATATTTGGTGCAGCAGGAAACTACTTTTTAATTAAAGCGTTAAGCAGAGGCGATTTATCCGTTCTCGGTCCGATAAATGCATACAAACCCCTAACAGCAATGATTTTTGCAATTCTGCTCGCAGGAGAAATTCCGTCAATTGCTGGAATTTTAGGTGTTGTCCTGCTAATTGTCGGAAGTTATATTATTTTCAGCACAACAAGAGAAGGATTTTCATTAGAACTTTTCAAAAGAAAAGATATCAGATATAGAATTTTTGCATTGGTACTAACTGCAATCGAAGCTGTTTTTATAAAAAATGTAATATCAAATTCCGATGTATTAACATCTTTCACTCTTTGGAGTTTCTTCGGGGCATTTTTTGCAGCAATTTTACAAGCAAAACATAAAATCAAATTCAAATTTCCTGACAAGTCATCCCTCCTTAAACTAATTTTTGTGATAACTTTTGCAGGCATAATGCAGTATAGCACCAACATCGTTTTTGAAAGAATGAACGTAAGCTATGCTCTGGCATTATTTCAACTTTCAGCAGTTTTAAATGTCATTTTAGGCTGGAAAATTTTCAAAGAAAAAGACTTAATAAAAAAACTTGCAGGCTCAATCATAATGGTATCAGGAGCAATTATTATTATTATTTCTCACTAACGCAGTGTCGCCTCCTCAACCCGGATTTAACAGACAGTACACTGAATTAAAAAAGAACCTTGATAGAATTTGTTTCGAGGTTCTTTTTTAATTATTATGCAGTCTTTTTGGCGTCTTTTTCTTCTTTTTTCTTTTCTTTATTTTCCGCAATTTTTTCTTTTGCTTTGTTAATATCTTCCTTAACGTGTTCTTTTACATCGTGCGCTTTTTCTTTTGTTTTTTCAACACCTTTTTTCACATCATCTTTAACGTGGTCAGCTTTTTCTTTTACGTTTTCCGCTGCCTTGTGCATTTTTTCTTTCATTGTTTCTTTAGGTTCTTTCTTTTGTTTATCCATATACAAATTCCTTTCTATAAATTTCTACAAACTCATTGTAAAAATTTTATATTATTAATTAATCACCTGAAATCTTAATCATTCAACAAATTCATGTTATACTTTAGTGTAATAAAGGAGTTTTTTATAATGCCGGATACAATGAAAGCACTGATTTGCCATAAAAACGGAAACATTGAACTTGTAGAAAAACCTGTTCCCAGAATACAAAATGAGCGGGATGCAATTGTTAAAGTAACTCTTTCGACAATCTGCACAAGCGACTTACACATAATGCACGGCGCCGTACCGGCAGCTATTCCTGAAATCGTTCTCGGACACGAATTTACAGGAGAAATAATTGATATCGGAAACGGAATAAAAAATTTAAAAATTGGTGACAGAGTTGCCGCAAATTGTATTACTTTCTGCGGTGAATGCTTCTTCTGTAAAAAAGGTTTCATAAACAACTGCGAAAACGGCGGGTGGGAAATAGGATGTAAAATTGACGGCTGTCAGGCAGAATATATAAGAGTTCCGTTTGCTGATACGGGACTTACCAAAATACCTGAAAATGTAAGTTATGAAAACGCTCTTTTTACAGGAGATATTTTATCAAGCGGATATTTTGGAGCAGAACTGTGCGAAATAAAACAGGGGGATACAATTGCAGTAATCGGATGCGGGCCTGTTGGTTTATGCGCGATGATGTGTGCAAAAATTCTCGGTGCAGAAAAAATTATTGCCATTGATATTGATGAAAAAAGGCTTGAATATTCAAAATCACTTGGCTTTGCAAATTATACAATTAACCCTGTAAATACCAATGTTACAGAAGCCGTGAAAAAACTTACAAATAATCACGGCGCAGATGGTGTAATAGAGGCAGCTGGCGGAGAAAACACTTTTGAAACTGCCTGGAAAATCGCACGCCCTAATTCAGTCGTAGAACTTGTTGCAATGTATGAAAAAAATCAAACCCTTCCGCTCGCTGAATTGTACGGTAAAAATCTAATTTTTAAAACCGGCGGTGTTGATGCTGTTCATTGCGAAAAATTACTGCAATTAATATCAGAAAACAAAATCAATACCGATTTTCTTATCTCAAAAAAATTGCCACTGGATGAAATCATTAACGCATACAAAATTTTTGAAGAGAAAAAAGACAATTGTCTTAAAATTGCGATTTACAATTAGAAAAATTAAAACTATTAATATCAACACCCTCAATTTCAAGAAGTTTCTGCTTTCTGCTAATTCCGCCTGCGTAACCGGTTAAACTTCCATTTGCACCTACAACTCTGTGACACGGGATAATAATTGATATGGGATTATGTCCGACAGCATTTCCAATTGCTTGTGCAGACATTGTTTTTAAATTCATTTCCGCCGCAACTTTTTTTGCGATAATACCATAAGTCACAGTCTGTCCATAAGGAATTTCACACAAAAACTTCCACACAAGCTGACGGAATTCTCCGCCCGAGGGTGAAAGAGGTAAATCATTAAATTTCGGATTTTCACCGGCAAAATATTTCTCAAGCCGTATTTGCACAAGATTTAATATCGGCAATTCAGTATTTTTTATCATCTCACATTTTATACTTCCGGCATAATATTTCTGCCCTTCAAACCAAACCCCTTTTAAAGCCGTTTCATCTGCGGCAATAGTTATTAAACCTAACGGACTTTGATATTCTTTATAATAAATCATACAATAATTTTACTATATAAAAAACTTTATAAATATTGAAATATCAAAATTTATATGATAGTATGACTAAATTATTAAGAAAGGGAATATGTATGATTAGATTTTTACTAATATTGCTTTCATTGTTTATAGTATGCGGCTCAGTATCTGCCAAAAACTGCCATAACAACGGAAGATATAATAATTGTTCATACTCTTATTACCACTGTGACGACGATGATGACGATGACTATCACAAGTGCGCAAGAAGAAATTATAAACGCTGGGCAAAACGCTGTCATAAATATCAAGGCTGTGACTGCTCATATAATTTCTGGTACGGCAACAGAGATTGGGACGATGATGACTGGGAAGATTATTGGGATTCAAAAACATATAGAAACCTGAGAAAAGTCAACAGAAAAGTAAACCTTTTCAGACATGTTGTAGATTCAACAAAAGAATTATTCAGCTGGTAATAAAAATTAAATACGGTTATCTGTAACAGCCTTTGCAGGCGAGATACAGATAACCTTTCCAAAATAGTACATTAATTAATTAAAAGAGGCAAGTATGAAAAAATCTTATAAAATTTTTACAGGAGCAATAATAATTTTCCTCCTAATAGTTATACCGTTATTTCTAGGCTTAATATTTTATGTCCACTCGGTCAAAAATCTTATGCACAATAACCGTCAAAATCTTGAACAAATTGTTCAAAATTTAGAAATTAAGAATGAAAAAAATGAAAAATTTTCAGTCGTAATAAAAGACGAAGATTTGCAAAAACTAAACAAAATAACAAATGAAACGTACAACGATTTTCTTGTGAAATATAACCAAAATCAGGCAAACTGGCTTAACAGCTGGCTCACAATTCTCACTATTGCACTGGCATTCACAGGTTTAATTGCGCCGCTTTGTTTTATGAAACTTTACGAAGACAAAAAAGAAGAAATGGACAAAATTATTGAAGAAGCCAGAACTCAAAAAGAAAAAACCAAATTAAATGTTGAAAAAATGGAAGAACAACTCCGACAGGTTAACGAAAAATCTAACGAAGTAAACAAACAATTGCTGGAGGTAAACGAAAAAGCAAAACAAATGGAGGAACAGCTTAAGCAGGTTCGCCAGCAATCTAAACAAATGTCATACGACTTAGCTTCCGTAAAAAAATACGTGAACGAAGCACAATCAATAGCAAAATACACAGAAGGACTAAACAAAAAACGGGAAAATAAAATAGATGAAGCTGAAAAATTATTTTTAGAAGCCCTTAATTTTAATCCTGAAAAAGATGATGTGCTAAATTCACTTGCACTTATTAACAAAGATAAAAAAGAATACGACAAAGCATTAGAAAATCTCAAAACAGCAATAAAAATAAATCCAAAATCATTGTATTACAATAATATCGCCACCATATACTCAAAGAAAAATGATTACACAGAAGCAATAAATTATGAAAAACTTGCTATAGAAAATGCACCTGATGATTTAAACGCAGGTTTCTATATGTCAGTTATGTCTTTATTTTATACAGAAATCAACGACTTTGATAAAGCACAAAGTTATATAGATAAAGCCTTAGAGAAAAACGATACTGATAAGGATATAGTAAATAATATATCAGTTGTCCTAATTACCCAAAACAAATATGAACCGGCAATAAAACATCTTAACAGACTCTATAATCTGGGAACTTTTAATGCAACGACATTGTATAATTTAACAGAAGCATATATCTTGAAGGGACAAATAACAGACTCCATAAAAACAATAAAAAAATATAAAAATTATCAGAAACAGAATGACTGTTACGGAATATACACAGACGACTACGAAAAATGGATGAATAGCTTAAAAAATACCGAAGAAACAGCAGAAGTTAAAGAATTAATAGAACATATAAATTCTTTGGAAAAAAGAGAACGATGATACGCATTACATGCGCCAAAAGGAAAAAAATAAGACAGGATAGAAAAGCTATTCTGTCTTATTTACTCTGTTACCCTGGATGCGATTGTTTTGGATTTTCTCCACGCTCAAATAGTTTCGCAATTGAACCTACGGTTCTGTATTGCTCAATATTCTCGCTATCCGGACTGACTCGCTAGCGTTCGTGTCGTCCGTACGGAAATCCGCTCGAACGTAAGTTGGCGTTCTCATCGCTATTCAATGCAAATAAAAAAGCGGGCTCAAACCCGCTTATTTTTTAGATTTACCCTGGATGCGATTCGAACGCATGACCTACCGCTTAGAAGTAGCTTATAGCCATATTTGCAAGAGTTTTCAGGTTTTGCTGGAATTAGTCAGAAGTTATTATTTTTATTATCTTCAAGCTTGTTTCATCTCCCAATCTTTACCCACTTTTACTAGGATTTATCAGGATTTTTGCAAGAAGGTTGTAGTATTAATGTAGTGTGTAGTGTGGATTTAAAAATTCTAAACTCTATTCAAATGTTAATTTTTTGTTTATTTTTGAAGGATTGACCCTAAAATCATTTATACTGAAAATAGAATAGGGGAGTATAAATTATGCCACCACTCGCAAATATTAATTATTGGTTATGTTTATTATTTTTTATTGTTCCAGGAATGATAATATTTTCTATTAGGTCACTGTTTATACCTGTATATGACAGGAATGGCGCCTCAAATGTATTTAGGTTTTTAATGTATAGTTCTTGGAATCTACTCATAGCCTTACCCTTAATAGCATATTTCCGCCCTGATATATTTGAGCTTGATAGTTTTAACATATTTGAAAACATCGGATTGGTTATATTGTACCTTTTTGTATTACCTATTTTAGAAGGTTTAGTATGGTCATATATAAACACAAAGAAAATTAATTGCTCATTTATAAGACCTTTTTTTGAAAAAGTTCTGCATTTAAACATCATTAATCCTGCTCCTACCGCTTGGGATTCTTTATTTTACGACGATAAAGAAAGAATTATTGAAGTAGTTTTTAATGACAATGAAAGTATTTTTGGGTTTTGGGGTGTAAATTCTTACGTGTCATCAGAAAATGATACAAGGGACTTATATCTTGAATATACTCTTAAAAAGAATGAAGACGGCACTTTTGATAAAATTGAGAACAATGAAGGATTATTAGTTAATGAAACAAAAATTAAGCAAATGATATTTCATAAAATAGATACAGAAAGAGATAAAAAGTTTAAAAAGATTTATCATGAGTGTTTAAGAATAAAAAAGGAAAATAAAGCTTTAAAAGAAGAAAACGAAAAATTAAAGAATAAAATTATTGAAACAACAGAAACAAGAAAGGAAAATTAAAATGGATTCTAACAAAAAAGAACAAAGAAGTTTTAAGCCTTGTAACGAAAGTTATACACCGGGCAAAAGAGTACAAAATTCTTTTTCACCATATCAAGAAACTTCTCAAGCTGATAGCAATAGTACAATAACTGATTCGCAATTAGATAACATGCTATCCGATTTACAATCAGATGACTAGATTCCTAAGTTCCAAACTTTCTAATTTCAACAACTGCTATTTTTTCGACAATATTATCAAGCAAATTAACGCATTGTTCGTTGACTTCCGGCAGTAAGTGAGTGTATAAGTCCATAGTCATTTTGATTGAGCTATGACCCAATTGGTGCTGAACATACTTCATTGGTGCACCGTTAGCGAGCAACAAACTTGCATAAGTATGTCTTAAATCATGAAATCTCAATGAATCTATTCCGGCACGGTTTAAAGCCGGTTTGAATCTTCTTTTAATCATATTATTAGCATCTTGATGGCCGCCGTCGCCATTAGGGAAAACAAGATTGTGTTCGCCTTTAGGACAAGCTAAACGCCATTCTTTCAAAACTTTTACAAGCTCTAATGACATATCAACTTTTCTTGCTTTTCCCGTCTTTGTTGTGCCAACTCGTCCATGAGTAAAGTTCTTATCAACGGTTATTTTTCTTGTTATCCAGTTTATAGAATCCCAAGTTAGGCCCATTAACTCACCCTGCCTCATGCCGGTAAATAGCGCAGTAAAAAGTAATGGGTAAAAGTCGGGATAAATTTCTTTTGTTTTAGATAAAAGAATTTTTGTTTCTTCCGTTGATAGTGAGCGAATTTCTTCACTTCTTTCTTCTTTCAATGATTTTATACGGGCAAGAGGATTTTTTACCACTATATCCATATCAATCATAAAGCTGTAAATTTGGCTCATAAGTTTTGTGTACTTATTTACAGTTGAATTTCTACGGCCTGTTTCAAGTTCTTGTGCAATAAATTCATTGACAGCAAGTGGTGTTATTTCACAAAGCTTTAACTTTCCGAAATAAGGTAATAAATGATTTTTTAAGTAACCCTTGTAACCGTGTTCCGTGTTATACTTGCACTTCTTGCTTGCGTGTAATCGCATAAAGATTTCAGAGGCTTCATTAAAAGTCATTTTGCAATCGCCAGGTGCCGTGCCGGTTTGAACTTTTGACAAAGTATCAACCATGAATTTTTCAGCATCAACTTTAGTTTTAAATCCGCCTTTAACTTTTCTTTTTCCGAAGAGGTCGAGATAATCGACCTCCCAGTAATTCGCACGTTTATTTTTTCTAACTTTTGCCATTATGTACCACCTTTAATTTTATTATGCCGTGTTTTTCGCTTTCTGTAAGCACTTTGACTACAAATTGCTAACAGAATTTTTCTTGATGTATTCTTGAATCGCGTCTGGTGAAAACCTAAGCTTTCCTCCGAGTTTCACAAACGGGATTTCTTTTTTATGCACCCACCTATAAAGGGTAGATTCCGATATTTTTAAAATATTTGATACTTCTTTTATGGTTAATAACATTTTGTTTTCCTTTCGTAATTATTTGCAATCGGTTTTGCAATTTCCGAAAGGCTTGCTAAATTTAGGTTTGAAGCAGTTTTTTTAGATTGAATTACAAAGTTGCATTTTAAATAAAAGTAAATAAAATATTTTCTCGTAATTTTGCAATAATGTAATTTTTGCCCATATCTCTTTATTTACAAGCCTTTAGGAGTTGCAAATAAATTGCATTATATTAAATCTTGAGCGTGTCCAGCTTCTTCCAACCGCTCCAATTCGTAGAATATATTGTTTAAAAACTCATCTTCGCCAATATCAACAACAAGAGCTCGTTTTGAAGTTTCACCGAAATTAGTAGAATATCCAACTTTAAAACCTTTATTTTTAGCTTGATTTTGTATGTCTTTTAAATCAGGAATCAACACCCCTGAATCTTCAGTTTGTTTAAATTGCTTTTTAAAAGGAGTATAAACACTCTTTAAGTGAATACAAATTGTTCTATCTGCGGGTTTTAATACATAATCTACCCCATGTTTTAATGCTCCATTTTTAACAAGCATATAAAATATCTGCATAAATTTTTCAAAGCAATCGTCCGTATGAGTAAGGTCTTGATGAGATTTAATATATTTTTCAAGATTTTGGTTTAAAAGTTTGACTTCTTCCCCTTCCTTAAACTCTTTGTCAAATTCTGCAACTTGAAATAAATAATCCATACCTAACATTGCTATTGCGATATTGTTTATACATCTTAAGTCAAGATTTGGATTGAATCCTTGAACGATTTTACACTTATTTTTTAAATCAGCATATAATCTTTCTTTATCACTAAATCTTAAAAGTATTTTAGGTAACACACAAGACAGGTATTTTTCTCTTATTTTGTTTATTTTACTTGCTTCTTCTGGATTGAAATCATCTTTATAAAATTCTGTATAAACAAGCCTTGTTGCTGTTTGAGGATTTCGATGTGCTCTATCGTTACTTGCAAAATTTAAAGTGGCATTAACGGCTCTTATATCTTGTTTTTGACCGTATCCGGTCATTCTTTTTCGAGCATTTCTGTCATAAACAGCTTTGACAGTTGTTTCAAAATTCTTTCTCATATAGCCTTCAATTTCAGCATATAAAACGGGAATATTACTGTAATATTCCATATTATGTAAAAGGTTCATAGCCGTATCA
>USHE01000051.1 GCA_900554385.1 uncultured bacterium
ATCCAACGATGATAACCGGACATTGTGTTTTGGGTTGTATAAGTTTCGGTTACTTCTTCACCGGTAGCGGTAGAGTAGGTAACGGCAGATGAATACTCATCTGACTTTGATTCAGAAGCTTGAGTGCCCTGAGTGCTGCTTTGAGAATCAGTATTGATATAACTCTTACCGATATTATATTCTTGACTGATCTTTTCAGAGATAGCTTTTGATGCGGTAGAACTTTGTCCTACTTCAGAACTACCACCATAACCGGATTCATTATTCCAGCTTGCTGTGGAATTTTTAGTTGTTGATGATGATTTTGAAGAATTATAACTTGCCGAATCGGTATTGTCTGTTTGAACACGAGAAGAAGTGGATTCCTTATCTGTTCTTGAAGCACTTAATCCAAGGCCTATTTCTGTCTTGTTTTCAGCAGATATGCTTAAAAAATCGACAGGAACTTTTGCTCCGATAGTTGTAGTGTTCTTTATATCAAGATTAGCTGAAACATTGGTTTCTGTACTTGTTGAATGCTTGTCGTCAGTTTTCTTATTTCTTACTGATGAAAGCATAGCCGAACTAGAACTTGAATCACTTTGTGTAATTGAATCCGAACCGCTCGATCCGCTACTTACATACCAATTGTTGCTTTGATTCTTATAATAACTATTTATTTGTTCTTGTGTAACCGAATTTTCCTTTGCCCAACTTTCATTTACAGTTGTTGAGTCAGACCATTCTTTTGCAAGTGTCCATGAATATGAATCAGTAGTAGCTTTCTTAACTGTATTGGTGTATTTATCCATACAGTCTTGACTTATAGATTTCTTAAATGTTTCTGTATGTGTTTTAGTAACGCCATTAGAATTTATTTTACCAAAATCATGAACAACTGAAAGTGGTACATTTCTGATTTCACCGATATTATATACAAAGAGAATTGTATTCGTATCGCTGTCTTCGTACATTAATGGAGTTCCATAGTCTTTATAGGTCCATGCTTGATTTCTCTCACTTATCCAATTGGCAGTATATGTTTTTGCACCTACTGTACCGGCAGGTATGTTCTTGATTACATTACCATTATCATCGGACCAACCAGAGAAAATATAACCATCAAGTTTTGGAGATGGAAGAACATGTTCTTCATCTACGGTATAGGTTTCTGAAGCAACCGGAATTAATTCAGATGAGAAATTTACTTTATAAGTAAGCTTCTCCCATCTTGCATACAAATCAATATTGCCTGTAGTACCTGCAGGAATTGACTTAATGTTTTCAGCTGCATCACCTGATGGCAAGTCATACCATCCGAGGAATTGATAGCCCGGCACAGACGGATTTGCAAATTTAGAAACGCCTTGTTCACTTGTATATGTAGCAGGATTGTCATTTTGAATTGTCTGTTGAGCTAAGTATTCATCACCGTTACTAATGTGATAAGTGATGGAATACTCTGTCTTTTGAAGTTTAGGAATAACTTCTTGTTTTTTAAGAACGGTTTTGCAAGTTGAGCAATGTGAACCCTCAGTTAAGCCGGTCTTCTCATAAGTAGGATCTACGGCAGGATCAATTACAACAGTATGTCCTTTTGCTTTAAGTACAGTGCTTTCCGATGTGATTTCAGAAAGTGCATTCGCATCAGCATAGATTTTTTTACAGTTCGAACAAGTCCAATACTCTATATTGCCATCCTCTGTGCATGTTTCTGCCTTAGCGTTTGTCTTTACCAAATTGTGATTACAAACTGCAGTGCTACTTGAACCATAAAACAGTTCAACATCCCATCCAGAGAAGTATTTTCTCAAACGAATAAGGTCTTTTGAGTTAACATTTCCGTCGCCGTTACAATCACAAGCAAGAATATCAACATTAACATCCCAACCGGTAAAATATTTTCTCAAGCGGATGAGATCTTTTGAGTTTACTTCTTTATCTCCGTTTATATCTCCCGGGATGCCTTCAACAACCTTAATCACGCCGTCTACAGATGAAAAAACCACATCGTTTTCATCAATATCACAAAAGTCTCCCTTGTTACTGATTATCCTAACGGTTGCACTTGCATCCTTAGGAGCGTTTGCATTTACCGTAAAATGCATCGTTAAAAATGTTCCGTTTGCAGATATATTTGTCATTGAGCTCCATGATATTTGCACAGCCTTCAATGTATCAGAGCCTGATACCGGCAATGCTAATGAGCCAAGTTCGTCAAAATCTCCACCGAATTCGTTGTTAAATGTTACAGACTCAAGTTTCAATATACTTGAGTCGTACACAATCTTAAAAGTCGCAGCTGCAAAGCCAGGATTGTTTGATATGCTAAGCTTTGTTGAAACACTACTGCCCTTAACCGCTTGGGCACTATCAATTGTCAAAGTCGGATTTGCTGCACCAGCATAAGCAGGAATCACAACAGATACAAGCATTAGTAACGACAATATAACAGCTATAATACTCTTAATTTGTTTTTTCATATTATATCCCTTTCCGATTTATTTTATGGTCACTGTACCATTTATTATATCGAAATTGACATCATCTTCGTTAATATTGCAAAAGTCGCCTGAACGAGCAGCCACCGAAATATTTGCTGTTTTACCCCCACTATCATTCTTTACTTTGAAATTTAAGGTAAGGAATGTAGCGTTTGAGTTGATGTTACTCATGGAGCTCCAAGAAACAGATACAGGACTTGTCAATTTACCGAGTTCATCAAAATCTCCGCCAAACTCCTGATTAAACGTAACATTTTCAAGCGTCAAAACTGAATCGTCATACATTACTTTGAATGTTGATGCTGCAATTCCAGGGTTATTCATCATTCTCATTCTAACCGATACAGTTTCACCAGAAGAGGTAATAGCATTGTCCAAAACAATTGTCGGATTTGTAATCTTGGTATATTGTGCAGTAACAATCATATTGCTTGTTACATTTGTGAATGTCTTATCCCATTTAGAGAACACATAACCTTCTCTGTCAGGAGCAGTAGGAGCGGTTGCGGATTTACCGGCAGCAACTGTTTCGGTTTTAAGCACAGATCCGTCATAATCTTTGAATACAACTGTATATGTAGTTGAAGGCTCTGTTGTATCTTTAACGCCTACATATCCTGCATCAATCTCATTGCCGTTATCTAATACAAGAATGAGATGCTTGTCTGAATTAACATAGGCATTCTTAACGCCTACACCGTTAATACCGTTAGCACCGTCTTTGCCGTCTTTTCCGTTAAGGGAAGCAAGCCACTCTTCTTTAGTACCAGTATAACCGTATTCAACCGCAATTTCATATGCCGATTTACCGTCTTTGCCGGAAAGAGAGTTAAGCCAAGCGCTTTCTGAACCTTGATAATCATGTTCAACAGCAATTTCGTATGCAGACTTACCGTCTTCACCAGCTGCACCGACTAATGTTGCAAGCCATTCTTGAAGTGTGCCGACATAACCATTATCAACTGCAAGCTGATATGCAGATTTACCATCTGCTCCGTTTTTACCGACAAGAGAAGCAAGCCATTCGGTTAATGAACCTTCATAACCATTTTGAACAGCAAGTTCATATGCCGACAGACCGTTCTTACCGTCTTTACCATCAACTCCGTCTTTACCGTCCTGACCGATTAAAGAATCAAGCCATTCAGAAAGCGAACCTGTAAAACCATTATCTTTTGCAAGTTCATAGGCGGATTTGCCATCTTTACCATAAGCACCGGTTTTTCCGGCAAGTGAAGCAAGCCACTCGGTTTCTGTTCCTTCAAAGCCATTATCAACAGCAATCTCGTAAGCTGATTTACCATTGCTTCCCGCTGTACCTTTCAAAGATTCAAGCCATTCTGAAGCTGTGCCTTGATATCCGTTATCAACAGCAATTTGGTAAGCGGACTTGCCATCTTTACCGTCCTTACCGTTAGTTCCCGTTCCGGTTCCTGTACCTTTAAGAGATTCGAGCCATTCTTCTTCAGTACCGGTATATCCGTGATCTACAGCAAGTTCATATGCAGATTTACCGTTAGTTCCGTTTTTACCATCAGTGCCATTCACACCGTCTTTACCATTTTTGCCAACAAGAGTGACAAGCCATTGAGCTTCCGTTCCTGTAAAACCTTTATCAACTGCAATTTCATAAGCAGACTTACCGTTTTTGCCATCGGCACCTTTATCGCCCTTGTCACCTTTTGCTCCGGTTTCACCTTTAGTACCAACTAAAGAACCAAGCCATTCTTCAATGGTTCCGATATATCCATTATCAACAGCAATTTCATATGCTGACTTGCCGTCTTTACCGTCAACACCGTTTGTACCATTGACACCATCTTTACCATTTTTGCCATTAACACCGTCAGTGCCCTTAGCTCCGACAAGTGATTGCAACCAGTCTTGAAGCGAACCACTGAATCCGTTATCTAAAGCGAGCTCATACGCAGATTTACCGTTAGAACCATTTTGTCCTGCTTCTCCGGCTTCGCCAACAAGAGATGCGAGCCATTGTGCCTCTGTTCCGGTATAACCGTTTCTAACAGCAACTTCATAAGCAGATTCACCGTTTTTACCATCTTTGCCATCTTTTCCTGTTTTATCAAGAATAGATGAAATCCATTCTGCTTCAGTGCCTGTGTAACCATTGTCTACTGCAATTTGATAAGCGGATTTGCCGTCTTTACCGTCTGTTCCTTTTGCACCTGAGAGCGAGAGCAACCAATCGGTAAGAGAACCTTTATATCCGTTGGCAACAGCAAGTTCATATGCAGATTGACCGTTCAAGCCGTTAGCACCATCCTTGCCATTTGTACCGTCTTTACCGTCCTTGCCATTAGTGCCATCTTTACCATCTTTGCCGTTTTTAACTGTTACGCCGGATTTATCCATGAGATTGTTAATCCATTCTTGTTCAGTACCTTTGTAACCATTGGCAACTGCAAGCTCATAAGCTGATTTGCCATTAGTACCATTTGTACCATTAGCACCGATAAGTGTTTTTAACCATTCGGTTGTATCACCCTTGTAGCCATTATCAACAGCCAAATCATAAGCGGATTTGCCGTTTTCTCCTGCTTCACCAACAAGAGATGCAAGCCATTGTTCCATAGTGCCGTCATAGCCATTATCAACAGCTAAATCATAAGCGGATTTTGCGTGTGTACCGCTGACACTTTTTTCTCTTTGATTAGTTACAACTGTCGCAGTACCAGCGGAAACGCCTGTAGTAATAACAACAGCTAAAACAGTACAAAGAACCTTTTTCCATACTGAGTTTTTCATTTTTTCCTCCATTGGTTTTATTTTTGTTGCCTTTTGGGTTATAATATATATGTGTTATAATCTTAAGTGTACTTCTTTTTCATCCATAATTATTTCTCCTTTCAAACGAAAATAGATATGCTATATAGTAATGTGAATTTATTGGGTTTTGCTTATTCACATAATGTCAATATCCAATCATATTAATATTACATTAACAGTTTCCGTAATTCTATATGCCATCAGCGTACTATTTGAAATTTTCATAGAACTATTACATCTACGAAAAAAGTGAGCAATCTGTTTATGTAAACAAATTGCTCACTTATTTTGACCATAATGACGAGAATATTATCCCGTCAAATTATTCAATTTTTCCATTTGAATGCATTTTTCCTGAAAAAACGGATGCACATAAGTGTTCAAGGTAAAGTAAACGCTTGAGTGACCTAATATTTCACTAAGTGTCTTGATATCGACTCCGCTTTCAATGCATCGTGTTGCAAAAGTATGTCTGAATGTATGGAAATGATGTGGATACAAATCTGCATCATTCAATAACTTGTGATACCTATATTCAAAAGTTCTTATATTTAAAAAACTTTCTTGACTCGAAACAATATAGGGTGACTTTTTATTACTAAATTCTGCTGTTAGCAACTGATAAAGATTATCTGTAATCGGAATATCTCGTTTTGAATGCGTGGTTTTAGGTGGTCCGATTTTATATATCCATTTATTATTTTCATTTTTAATACGGATAATAGTGGAATCTACTGTGATAATATGATTTTTGAAATCAATATTATTCCATTTCAAAGCACACACTTCACCGATTCTTAGTCCGGCATAAAGAGATAACATTACCCCTAATGCCGTAAGTCTTTGGTTATATTTGATGTATGTTTCTAATTGTCGTTGCTCATCAAGTTCTAAAATAACGACTTCTTTATTAGGTGAAAAGGGCATATTCACTTGAATAGTAGACAACTCAGCTAACTGCTCCTTATACCCATAATCAATTGCAGACTTAATAATATTGCCATTGTTTTAACATATGACGAGGAATAATGTTTTAATTTGTTATTTAAAAATTGATTGACTTGAACAGATGTAAAATCTTTTAGTCGTGTTTCGCCGATTTCGTTTTTTATATGTTTATCAATGATGTAATTGTATTTATCATGAGTCGATTTTTTATTTTTAATTTTACCATAGCATAGCCAAGAATAAATCAGTTCTATAAATGTAATAGGTTTGTCTATATTATTGTCTAAAACACATTGCATTTTTTGTTCTAATTCATTGACGCTTTTTGCATAAACTGATTTATAAATCGAACGATTGTTTTTATAACCTACAACATAACGACATTCCCATCTGCCGTCTTTTCTTTTATAAATACTGCTTCCGTATTTGGACATTCGATTTACTCCTTTCACTTTAAAATAAGAATAAATTTCACATGATTTTTTTGAGACAAATTAACTGTAATTTGATAGAAAAAACTAAAACATTTATATTAGTTGACCTAATATAAATTGCAAGTAAAAAAGCGATCTGTTCATTACGGATCGCTTTAATTTTTTGATGGCTGTCTTTGCATTTTTGATGGATAAACAATATAAAAGGCTAAAATAAAAAAAACGCCCTGAAAATCAGGGCAGGGCAAAAGAAAAAAGAGCTGAATTTTCAGCTCTTTTTTGTGGCTAATCACTATAAAATAGATTTTTTGTTTATTTTTAATAGGAAAATAAACCATAAAATCATTTTTGCTTTTTGGATATATATGCCGCAAGATTACACTTCCAAACTATCATTGTTAAGCAGAAATTCCTTTATCCCAATCATAACATACCCTTTATCATCTCTTCGGGGTTTAATACTTTTTTCCACCACAACAATTTTTTTGAAAGAGTCATTAGTTTTTTCGAAAGGACGGGTTTCCTGCTCCCATTTTTCTTCATCGGGAATATTGTATGCAGACTGAATATAGTAACGCTTACTGCCTTGGTTCGCCACAAAATCAATCTCAACCTGTTTGCGTATATCTTTGCCGCCTTTTGTTTTTTCTCTGAATTCAACAATGCCTACATCAACACTGTAACCCCTGTATCTGAGTTCGTTATAAATGATATTCTCCATCAAATGAGTTTCTTCTATTTGCCTAAAATTAAGCCTTGCGTTACGAAGTCCGGTGTCCTCAAAATACAACTTATAAGGCGTGCTGATATATTTCTTACCTTTTACATCATACCTTTCTGCTTTGCTGAGCAAGAAGGAGTCTTTTAAGTAACCGATATATTTATCGATAGTCGAGGCGCAGAGCGCAGAATTTTTAACGGATTTGAATGTATTTTCTAATTTTCTTGGGTTTGTTAACGATGATATTCCCGATGCCAAAATGTCAACAAGCTCGCTGATTTCCTGGTCGGAATTAAGATTATTTCGAGCGACAATATCCTTAATATATACATTTTTCATTTGCGTAATAAGGTAGTTGCTTTTTTGTTCGTCGGTTTTCATTAAAGCGACCGCAGGCAGTCCACCGTACACCATATAGTCGTCAAAAGCTTCGTCCTTGCTGCCGTCATACGCAGAATAAAACTCCGAAAATGATAAAGGCAAAACATGTATTTCGTCTCCACGACCCTCAAATTCAGTTAAAATATCACTCGACAGGAACTTAGAGTTACTGCCGGTAACATAAATATCTAAATTTTCTTTTCTCAGATAACCGTTTAGCACAGCTTCAAAGCTTCCCAGCAATTGAACTTCATCGAGAAGGAGATAGTATTTTTGACCGTTATCTATTTTTTCGGCAATATATTTCATAAACTTTTTGGGGTCAACTTTTCGGTTTTGCTCGCTGATTTCAATAATATCCTCATCAATCTGCATTAAGTCTTCGGCCGAATCAAAGGCAAACTTTATTATGTTGCTTTCGTTTATACCGTTTGAAAGCAGATGGTTATAGAATATATTGTTCATCAAATATGATTTTCCGCATCTTCTGATGCCTGTGATAACCTTTATAAAGCCATTTCCTTCTCTTGCAATCAGTCGATTTAAATATACATCTCTTTTAATTTCCATGTTATCGCCTCATTTAATATTTTTGCCGCTATCGCCATTTTTATTAAATTATAATTCTTTTTTAAGGATTTTTCAAGAGAATTTAGTAAATATAGTAATTAAAAGAGATCGCTCTAATATGTACATAATGTGTTAAATATGCCAAACGCCAATCGATTTATAACTCGGTTGGCGTTTTTTCTCTGGTGCTCAATAAAGGATAACTAATTGTTATCATTGCTATATCAAGTTACATTTTGAGGTTTGTGGAAAATGAACATATATACAGTTAATGATTTTAATGATTTGTGTTCAATAATTGAAAAAATAAATGAGAGTACGATAACTTGTTTATCAAAAAGAATGATTACTAAGCCGACGCTTTGATATCGTGGGCAAGCAAATAGCGAATGGGATATTATTCCATCTGTTCTTCGTAATGATAATAAAAAATCTGAATAGGTACTATGCCATTCTTTTTATCATGGGGCTATACAAATCGCTTCGAACAAAATCTCTAAAACATCTTATAATTATTGGATAACAATGATGCAGCACTATGGACTTCCAACACGTTTACTTGATTGGACTTACTCACCACTTGTTGCATTATTTTTTGCATTAAATGATTACGACAACACTTATAAAGATTTCAATGCAAGTATAACAATAATTATACCAGAATTACTAAATGAAAAACAAAATTTGATCCCTATGTATACCCTATAGACTCGGACAGTGCAATAAAATTACTCGCACCGGCATTCAATAAAAGCATTCCAATTTCAAATCGTGTGCTAGCTTGTTTTTCTACTAGCAATGATTTAAGAATGTATACTCAAAGGGCAGCCTTTACAATTCACGATTCAACCAAACCGCTCTTTGAAATCTATGACGATAACTATGCTTATACAATAATAATCCCTAATAACAGAAAAGATTACTTTAGGAAACAACTATCATTTTTAGGAGTGAAGGAAGAGTTTCTATTCCCGGATCTTACACCTGTAGCAAAGCATGCGATTGATAGACATCTTTAATCTTGAATATTTTTGTTAAAGGAAGGGACCTATTTATGAAAGATGAAATACTCGTGTTTTTGAGCAGAGCCAACCCGTTTGTTGAAGAGCAACAGGTTTTTATTGAAGAATTACAAAGAAAGCTCGAAAGATTTGACATTAGAACCGTTACCTTGCAAGCAGATAATTATGATTTAACTGACTCTCTTAACTATTTGAAAGGAATAATTAAGCAATGTTACGGAATAGTAATCATAGGGTTTAGGCAAATATATATAGAAAAAGGAGCAAAAAAGAAAGGTGGCAAAAATGACCCAAGGTTTTTCTTCCCACATGAAGTTGATGTGTCGGGGCAGGCACTAACAAGTCCGTTCTGCCATATTGAAGGTACTATTGGACTATTAAATGATCTTCCTTTATTAGTAATAAATGAGGAAGGTGTTCGAGAAGAAGGAATAATCAAGGGTGGGAAATTCTGTACAAAAACAAAAAAATTTAATTTACAAAAAATTGAAGAGTTTTTTAATGATAAAACGGTTGACAGACAAATATCAGTTTGGATTGGCAAAGTAACTAACTATTATTTGTTTCTTAACTTGAAGAAGATTTAATCAGCGACTCAATGGTGTACAAGTCGTCTTTTAATTTACTTATTCCATTTGTTATGGTTTCTTTTTGGCGCTTACTTATATCCAAATCATTTTCAAGACGCGTACATACCTTTTCGTAATTTTGATATTCTCCTGAAACTATCGAGCGTAAATCGTTTGCATTATAATAATAGTATATACGATCGTCATAATCACCAGCGTGTTTAGCAGAAACATCCATAGCTAAAAACAACTTCGCATAGTGTTTTGCTGTATAATAGTATTCTTTAATAATATTTACATCATCAGTCACTTCAAAAATTCTAATAAGCATAGAACAGTAGTTTCGTGGACAGTATAAACTATTTTTGCAATAGCACGAACCACGGCGATAGTATTCAAGTGATAGGTAGTAATACTCGTTGTCACCAGTTAGTTGAAAAACCCTTAAGCATATTGCAGCCAACCTACCAAAAAGATATTCCGAAGAGCTATTGTCTATATCTACATTCTCAATAATGAGATTGATACAATCTATTAATCCTTTACAACTCTTTTCAAGCTCTGCTTTTTTATATTTAGCAAGGACTAATAGTAACAGATTTTCTTCTGACTGATCCTTAGAAAAAAGTTTGGCAAGAGTGATTTCTCCGTCTTTAAAATTATTATCATCTAGTTCTTGCTTCCCTTTAAGATAAAGATTGTATATATTGTCGTTTTGAATAGGCGTTATGTTCCTTGAGTATGTAACATTTTCAATAAGCGCTCGTTGTATTGGATTGTCAGGTAGTATACTAGAAGAGTTAATAGCAAAGTCTATCAGCGAATTTAAATTAGCTTTAGTATCTGATATGGACTTAGGAGACAGTACCATTCCATCATGTTCATAAAAGATTATGGGAACATATGTAATATCAAAAAACTTAAATTCATGTTTTTTATCCTTAGCACATAACAGTATAGTGGCTCTGGGCTTAAGAGCATGTCTTGCTCCTAGTTCATATATTGCATTTGCATTCATAGTACTAATGTCAGCAATAACTATGTCAGAACCATTTAAACAAGTAACAAATTTATAATCTATGGATGTTGTTCCACATATTTCATCGCATCTATATGCATTATACCTTGATTCTTCATAAAGCGGGAATGGAACTAAACCATTCTCTACAATGCAAGGCTTTATAATCTCATTATATGTTAAATCAAGATTTATATTATTCTTTATACCAAAACCCATGATAACAAAACATGTTTTACTCATTTGTATTTTCCTTTATGTAATATCTAAAATTCACTATAAAAAATTGTTGTTAATCTAATATTGCAATGATAACAATTAGTTATCCTTTACTTATATTTTCCTTTACACTCTAATAGCATAT
>USHE01000052.1 GCA_900554385.1 uncultured bacterium
TTTTTATATCTGAATTATGTAAATATTTATTAATATTATCAAAAGTTACTTGTTTCCGTAACGTTTGTTAAATCTTTCTACACGACCTTCAGAGTCAAGAATTTTTTGCTGACCTGTATAGAACGGGTGGCAAGCGTTACAAATTTCAACTGTAATATTGTCTGCTACAGAACCTGTTTCGATTTCGTTACCGCATACACATTTGATAACTGTTTTCTTATAATCAGGGTGAATTCCTTTTTTCATATTAAACCTCTTTCTTGTATTCCAAGATTCCAAACTTGGAAATTTTACATTCGACAAATACTATAATACAACAGAAAAATAAAAGTGCAAGATATTCTTATTATTTAATAATTTTTTAAGTCATCTGTTTGCATGAGAAATTTTCTTTAATATTATATGAAAAGTTGATGTGTAAATTTTTACGTTTTGTAATAATAAAAATGTTGCTGATAAGAGTATTATTACAGGTGGTTTTAGTATTATGAATTTACACGAACAATGTTTGCTCCGTTATCTTAAAAATCCCGATGAGCTTTCCTATTCAACAGAAATTCTTAAGTTGAATAATTTTATTCTTGAAAAACGTTTTATTGTGAAAAATTTTGTTGCCAAATCTTCAAATATAAATTATACTGAGAATGTAGATTTGGGATAATTTATTATGCTTAAGAAAATTTTATATACAATCTGGTTATTTTTGTTTTGTTTGGTGATTTTTGTAAGTTTGCGAAGTGCCAATTTTAATTCGTTTATAGATGTAATTGAGAATAGAACTTTTGATTTAAGACAAAATATACTAATTAATAATAAGACAAAGCAGGCAAATTCAGATATTGTGATAGTTGCAGTGGATGATGCAAGTTATGAGTATATTCTTGACAAGTATGGCGAGTGGCCTTTAGCTAGAGATGTTTACGCAAAACTTGTTGATTATATCGAAGCACAGAAACCTCAAAGTATTGCTTTTGATTTGATGTTTGTGAAATCGATGAAAAGTAAAACTGAGGCTGACAATGCCTTGATTAATGCTTTTAAAAAATATGACAATCTTTTTACTGCAATGAAGCTTGATAATCAACCGTGGGATTTGAGGACTCCTCCTGTTCTTCCGGAAAAGCTTTCGGTCAGTCTTGTTAATCACTCAAGCAAAGTAAATCTTGATAATCAAAAGTATTCAAATTGCCGTTCTATTTTAGAGGGTATTCTTAATGCGACATCAAATGTAGGTATGATAAATGTTTCACGTGCTGAGGACGGAATTCTCAGAAGAATGCCGCTTGTTGTTAAATATCAGGATAAATATTATCCTCAACTTGGGTTAAAGGTTGGTTTGAATTACTTGCAATCTAAAGAAGGCGTGGGTGTTGAAAGTTTTGAAATTGATAAACATTCCAATTTGAATATTGGTAATAGAAAAATATTTCTTGATAGTGATGGGAGTGCGATTCTAAACTGGTACGGTCCGGCTGCTACTTACGAGCATATCCCGATGTATAAGCTTATTAAGGTTGTTAATGGTGAATCTGTTGACAGCAGTTATAATTTTAAGAATAAAATTGTTTATTTCGGTACAACGGCATCAAGTTTATTTGATATAAAAACTGTACCTGTCAGCAGAATTTATCCCGGAGTGGAAGTTCAGGCAACTTATGTGAATAATCTTATTGATAATAATTTTATAAGAAAAGGAGATAAGGCATTTACGGTTCTTGCTGGTATTTTACTAGCAGTGTTAACTGGCGGTATTGTAATGAAGCTGGCTTCTGCGTTTGTTGCAGCTCTGGCATCGCTATCAGTTTATCTGGTCTATGTGCTTTCTGCATATTATTCTATGAAATTCTTTAATTTGTGGATTGAGCTTGTTTATCCGCTTATGCTTGCAATGATAGCGTTTATTTCAGCTTTAATTGTTAAATATTTTATAAAATCACGTGATTTTGAACAACAATATAAGCTTGCAACGACCGACGGTTTAACAGAACTGTATAACCACAGATATTTTCAAGAACAAATGAAAAGGCAGATTGAAAATTCTAAGCGTTATAATAGTGAATTTTCAATGATAATACTTGATTTTGATTTCTTTAAAAAGTTTAATGATACATTTGGGCATCAGGCTGGAGATGCAGTCTTGCGTCAGGTTGCACAGACTTTAAAGAAAAATGTCCGCGCTACTGATATCGTTTGTAGATATGGAGGAGAAGAAATGAGTATTATTCTTCCTAATACAGGTAAAGATGTTGCGTATTCGACGGCAGAAAAAATTTGTCAGAGAGTTTCCGATAAAAAATTTAAGTTAGGTAACGATAGAGAAACGTCTGTGACAATAAGTCTTGGAGTTGCAACTTATCCGCATGACGGTCAGTCTGCTGCAGTTATTATTGAAGCTGCGGATAAGCGTTTGTATAATGCTAAAAGTAATGGCAGAAATCAGGTAGGCAAATAATAAAAGGAGATATTTATGGAAAAGATTAAATATACTTTGACGTTAGATGATTGTAGTGATTATGTAAAATATCAAAGAAAAATTCCTCGCTTAAGGAAAACTTTGTTAATGAAATTTAAACCTTTATTTATAATTTTTGGATTAATAATTCTTTTCAGTTTGATAGCGGAAATAAATTTTTTCTTTAAAGCATTTAATTATGTTTCTTCGCAATATTCTATGACATTTTCAGAATTGTTTAAGACGGAATTTTCCTCTCTTTTATTCGAGGGAATTGCTGACCACTTTTTTAACAGAAATCTGCCAATTCTTATTCTCTGGGGTGTTATATTTTTTGTTGCTTGGTTTATATCGAGAAACGATTTATTCTATGCTGAATCCAAGAAAATTTATGACGGTCTGAAACAACAATCTTTGGATATTGAAATAATCCCGCAGGAGGATGGATTGCATTGTGAAGGAAAGTCTGTTTCTGCTACTTATAAGTGGCAGGACATTGTTGATATTTATGACACAAAGAAATCATATCTTGCTTATGTTGGGGAAACTTCTGCTCTGATAATTCCAAAACGAGCTTTTTCTGAGCAGGAAGCTTCTGATTCTTTTTTCAATTATGTAAGTAATAAACTAAAGAGATACTAATTCGAGAGTTTTTAAGATATTCTCGTAATTTTCTTCAACTACAAGAATGCTGCGAATTTTCGCGGCATTCTTAATGCCTGCAATGTAATAAGGATAAAATTTTCTAAAGAATTTTATTCCAACTTTTTCGCCTCGTAGTTTAATTTCTTCGTCCAGATGCCATTTTAGCATTTTAATTTTTTCTTCCAGGGGAGGTACCGGAAGTTTTTCGCCAGTATGCAGATAGTGTTCTATTCTATAGAGAAGGGTAGGATCTCCAAGAACACCTCTGCCAATAGCAACTCCATCAGCTTTTGATTGTTCAAGACATTCTTCAGCTGTTTCTATAGATGTAATATCTCCGTTTGCAAAAACCGGGATATCAATATTCTCTTTTAATTTTCGTATACTTTTCCAATCTGCATTGCCGGAGTAAAGCTGAGAACGTGTGCGTCCGTGAATTGTAATAAAAGAAGCACCTGCATCCTGCATTTTTTGTCCGAATTCTACAAAATTTAATTCATCAAAAGTATATCCCAGTCGGAATTTGACGCTGACAGGCTTGTTTGTACCGTCTTTTACTGCTTTAACAAGGTCTGCGGCAAGTTCGGGGGTTCGCATAAGCGCACAGCCGTCTTGACCTTTCACAACTTTATTCACCGGACAGCCCATATTTATATCAATCATATCAGCCATGGGGGTTAGATATTCAGCTGCGGCTTTCATCAGGTGTGGTTTATGTCCGCTTATTTGATAAGATATTGGTGAATGGTTTGCTTCGCGTTTTACTATATCTCCGCCTTTTACTTGTGCCAGAAATTCTGAGCTAATCATTTCTGTTGTTAAAAGACAATTTTTTGAATATTTTCTAACAAGACTTCTCAGCACATAATCTGTTATTCCTGCCATTGGGGCAAGTGACACTTTACTTTGTATAAGAGTTGTAACTATTTTATTTCGCATATTGTTTTAATTCTTCCATACGGGTTTTTGCATATTTTTTGTATTCATCGTCAGGAGCATTGGAGTTTACAAATGTATTATAATATCCGTATGCTTCTTTATATTTTTCCAGTGTATCATAATCTGCAGCAATCATGTAATTCAAGATTAAAAAGTCGTTTGAGTTTAGGGTTAGAACTTTTTTGAAATCCGAGATTGCTTCATTGAGCTTTTTTTGAGCGTCGTAAATCATGCCTCTGTAGTATAGGGCATAGACATTATTAGCATCAGTTGCTATTACGTTATTCAAAAGCGCAAGACTTTCGTCGTATTTTTGAGCCTCGTAGAAATCAATTGCGTCGTTAAGAGCTGTTGATTTGTTTTGTTCTTGAATTTGTGTCAAAAGTTCTTGGGCCTGTGTATTATTTTTATTAAGAGCCAAAGCTTTTTTTAGATAGGTTTCTGAATCTGTATATCTTTCGTCATCAGCATAGAGAGCTCCTATGTAGTAGGCTATTTCAGAATCCGTAGGTTTTAGGGCAAGAGCTTTTTTGTAATACTCAATTGCATTCGGATTGTCGTTAAGGTTCTGGTATGCAGATGCTGCACCTAGCATTGATTCTACTGTTGCAGGCTGAATTTTTATATATTCTGCTGCGGCTTTCTGGTATTCTTTATTATTAAAGTATTCTGCGGCTTTTGATAATTTCGCATTAAGCGCGCCGTCTTTTATATTTTTCATAGTTTTTGTGATTTGAGTGTTATTCGGAAATTTTGTTTTTGCTGTGTTGAGCGTGCTGATAGCGTTATCTAAATTTTCTTTCTGGCTTTGCGCAATTGCAAGGTTGATGTAAACCTCACCGGTTGTATCATTTTTTAGTAACTCATTGTATAAAGTTATGGCATCGTCAAGTTTATTTTGTTTGTGCAAATCAAGTGCGTATGTATAGAGCATGCCTGACATATCCTGACCGTTTGAGTTTTTTTTGACATAATCAATATATTGTGCAACCGGCATAGATTTTTTTGCACTTTCGAAAATGCCGTTTTGGGCTTCCGTATTTGTCGGGTCAAGTGCGAGAACTTTTTTGTATGCTGCTAGGGCTTCTTTTACGTTGCCAAGAGCAGCAAGACACTGTGCTTTATATATATTCGCATTCAAGTTGTCGGGGTATAGTATCAGCACGGAATCATACGCTATTACAGCGGTTTTGTAATCTTCTTTTTGTTGATAGAGCGTTCCTACGTTTATTCTTGTATTTATATTGGAAGGGTCAAGCTGTTCTGCTATTTTGTAATAAGCAAGAGCTTCATCAAGTTTTCCTTGTTTTTGTAAAATAGCTCCGAGATTTGATGTTATATCCGAATCAGACGGACTTGCTTCAAGTTTTTTCTTGTAAATCCTTTCTAAGGAATATAAAACATCTTTGTTATCTATGCTTTTTGTCAAAATGTAGTTGTATTCTTCAACGGCGGCTTCTTCCTGATCAAGTTTGTCCAGAAGTTTTGCGTAAGTTAATCGAAGCGGAATATCTGTCGGAGAAACTGATATTGATTTTCTGTAATACTCAGCGGCTTTGGGGTCATTCCCGAGAAGCCTCATTATGTCACCGACTTGTTCATAGCTGTCTTTTATAAGATTTTTATCTCCGAGTGATTGGTTAAATTCATACGCTGCAGCTGCAAAATTCCCTTCGGCGCGAAGTTGTTTTGCAGTTTCAAAGCGTGATTGAGGGGATGTATTAAATTTAAGTACAGAAAGACATCTGTTCAGATTGTTTGTTACCGGCGTAATTCCCTGGGCAGAGCTTTTTACCTGATTTGCACTAGGATAATAAAGCATATAAAACAGTGCGCTTCTGTAATCGTCAGCAGCTTTTTGCCAATTTTTTTCGTTATTGGCGTAGTATGCTCCTCTGGCAAGATATGAATTAATCAGTCCTATTCTTGCGGAATTGTCGAGGTAATTTATTCTTAATGCATTTTTAAATTCGGTTACCGCACCAGAGTACTGATAGTTTGATAAATATTGTTGACCGAGGTCAAAATGTTCTCTAAAGTCAGCAAACGCAGGCTGAATTAAAGAAAGTACGCTGATTAAGACAATAACTGATTTTTTCATATAGTAAGCCCTCATTATCAACTATATTATCATAATACAAGAACAGATAATTGTATATCCGGATATACGTAATCAGTTCTACAATTTAATAAATTTTAATCTTTTATTTGGAGCGTTGGGCTTTTGTATGTTTTTTGAGTAATCTTGGAAGCCAATCTGCAAGAATTTCGTTGAAATTTTTGATATGTTTTTCATCAATGATTCTACAAGAATACGTTCCGGTTGAATAAAACGCGAATTCTTTTTCGTTTTTGGGATGGAGAATTTCAAATTCTTTTAATTCCTGACCTTTTTTTGAAAGTCTGACTTTATGCCAGGCTGAATTGTTGTATATAAATTCCAATTCCTTGTTTCCGTTTTTTATTTTTAAATTGACAGGCGCTTGATTTGCCGGATTATACAAATTTTTTGCAACAGCTATTGTTTTAGTTATGTTATTTTGATTTTCAATAGTAATTACTTCTTTAGGTTTTAGTAATTTCCCCAAAGCTTCGTCAAACTTGAAAAACCAGTTGCCGTTAAATGTCTGATGTCTTACCTGCGGGGTATGTGTATCTATTCTCATTTTTTATCCTTTTTTTTCTTAAGCCGATAGCGTAAAGATTTCGTAGATTTCTTCGTCAGAAAGTTCAGTGATAATCTTTTCGCCTTCGTATACTGCTAAATCAGCTAGTTCTTTTTTAGCTTTTAACATTTCGTCAATTTTTTCTTCAAATGTTCCAAGCGTAATCATTCTGTGAACCATTACGTTCTTATCCTGACCTATACGGTAAGTTCTGTCTGTTGCCTGATCTTCAACAGCGGGGTTCCACCAGAGGTCATAGTGAATTACGTTTGTTGCACTTGTAAGGTTCAAACCTGTTCCGCCGGCTTTTAGTGAAAGAATCATTACTTTGCAGTCGGCTTCATTTTGGAATCTGTTAATTAATTCTTCACGCTGAGGTACTGTTAATGAGCCGTGGAAGAACAGAGGTTCAGTTCCGCATTCTTCTGTAATGACTTTTGTTAAAATGTCACCCATTTCTTTATATTGGGTAAAGATAAGTGTCTTTTCGCCGTTATCAATGATACTTTGAACGGTTGAGATACATTTATCCATTTTCCCTGAAAGTTCTCTGCTCATTTCTCCTGATTTTAAGAATTGATACGGGTGGTTACAGATTTGTTTCAAAGCTGTAATAAGTTTAAAGATATTACCGCGTCTGTTTACACCCGAAAATTCGCTTATTTTTGACATCATTTCGTTTAATGTCTTTTCGTAAAGGACTGCTTGAGGTTTTGATAGGTAGCAGTATTCGTTAAGTACCATTTTTTCAGGTAAGTCTGAAATAACGTGTTTATCAGTTTTAAGACGTCTTAAAACGAAAGGCGATACTGACATTTTTAATTTTGCAGCACGTGAGTTTTCTTTAAATCTCTCAATAGGGATTGCATAGCTTTTTTGAAATTCCCTGAGTGAGCCAAGGTAACCCTGATTGATGAAATCAAATATACTCCAAAGCTCTGTTAATCTGTTTTCTACAGGAGTACCTGTCATCGCCACTTTAACATCAGCCTTAAGTGTTTTTATTGCAAGTGTTTGTGCCGTATCAGGGTTTTTAATATTCTGTGCTTCATCGACAATAACCATACCCCAGGTATGTTTTTTCAATTCCTCAACGTCAATTCTCATAATTGCGTAGGTTGTTAATATTACATCGTGATTTACTTCAAGCTTGCGTTCTGCACCGTGATAAATGACAGCATCAAGACTAGGTGCAAACATTTGAAGTTCTTTCATCCAGTTACCCATCAATGTTGTCGGACAAATTACAAGGACAGGTTTTTTAAGGTTTCCTTCCTCTTTCATTTTCAGTATAAGCGAGATAATCTGGATAGTTTTACCCAATCCCATATCATCCGCCATACATACGCCAAAACCTTTTGATACATTTGTCCATAACCATTTAAGACCTGTCTGCTGATATGGTCTTAAATCGCCTTTTAATGTTTCCGGCGGCGTTACTTCTATCGGTTTTGTGAAATCCTGAATTACGCGTGCAAACGCATCGTCGTAATCAAAATCGTATTGTGCAAGCTGACCTGACATTGATGCATGGATTAATTCCATTCTTGACAGCGATTTGAAATTTGCTTTAGCAATTTGTTCAAAGATTTTTTTGCTTTCTTCTTTATCTATAAGAACATATTTATTCTTGTATTTAATCAAGCCGTTGCTTGTTTCTACAAGTTTGTTAAATTCTTCAAGTGAAATCTTTTCGTTTCCAATAGCAATTTCATAAGAAAATTCCAAAATATCTTCAAGTGACATTTTTGAAGAAGACGTATTGTTAAACAAATCTGCTAAATCCTGTGAACGTGAGGCTTTAACTTTTGCATTAATTGAAGCCCTCGGGATAACTATATTGACTAGTTCTTTCGGCAAGATAACTTCTATCTGGGCTTTTTGGAGATAATACGCTGTCTGCGTAATGATTTTATAAACTTCATTCAGGTTTAAATCAAGTGCAAGTTTATCCTCATCTTCAAACAAATCTTCCAATTCCGGCATGTATCTAATTGCGTAGTTTAATTGTTTTTCTACAATTCTGGCGATATCCGATGATTGAGCCTCAAAGATAGTTTCTTTGTGATAAAGTTCGTCAATAAGGACACTTTCATCAGTTTTACGGTTTTTGATGTAAACTTTCAATCGGAATAGTTCATCTTCGACTTTTTCTATTTTGAAGAATGGAATTACATCATATTTTCCAAGGTATAGTTCGTCAAACCACTGTGAAATATTTTCGGCAATATCTACCCCTCTCATAACGGATTTCTGCTCAAGATCCTTTATCATATAAGTTCCTGATTTGACGTCTTTGAACTTATAAGCTTTGATAGAGAGGAATTTGTAAATAACGTAATTCATATAATTATGAATAAAATCATTTACAAAGTTTGCAGGTTTTTCCCCTTTTATAAACAATTTTTCCGGAATATTTTCCTCAAACTGGTTGATAATCCTTGCGACTTGCTGGTTTGGAATAATTGGTTCGTATACAATTTTGAACATTGAGCCTTTTGTTTTTACTACAGGTATGAAATATAATTTTTCTATCAATTTCATAACGAAGTGTGCAAGATTATTCATATAGATGAAAGTTGGAGTGAGAGAATCCATATCAACTATATCACCAAAGCCGCCGAAATAGTCCATCACCAAATCAAGGCTCATTGCATAGCCGACTTCATTTCCCATAACCTGAGAACGGAAACGGAAAAGAGAGCCTTTTGATTTCAGGTAATATTCGAAATTATTAGTCGGAGTAACGAAGAATGAGAGTTTGCCTGCTTCATTTACAAGATAAAAGTTAGTATTTCTTGCAGGTGAAATCGGGCTGACAAAGACATCCTTAAACTCATCTTCCACTATTTGATAGATAAGGCTTAGTGTGTATCTGAAGTCTTTGTTTTTAAAGCCTTCCGGATTTTCAGAAAGGTTAAAAAACAATTCGTCGATGTTATTCTTTTTTAGTGCAAAATCAATGCTTAAAGTGTTTTCTTCTGTCATACTCTCAAACTTTCACTATTTACTTAATTAACGATTCGCATTCCATTTCTTTCGGCTGTTCAATGCCAAGAAGTTTAAGAACTGTAGGGGCTATGTTACAAAGTGCGCCATCCTCTTGCAATTGAAGTTCCTTAGGACCGTTGATAACTACAAATGGAACTTTATTTGTTGTATGAGCTGTCTGCGGTTTGTTAGTTTCCGCATTTACCATAACTTCACTGTTGCCGTGAGCTGCTGTTAAAAGCATAGTTACATCGTGTTTGATACATGCGTCTGCAATTTTCCCAACGCATTCATCCACAACGTGGCAAGCTTTTGTTGCAGCCTCGATGACTCCGGTATGACCTACCATATCAGGATTTGCAAAGTTTACAAGGATAAAGCCGTATTCAGGATTATCGATTGCTTTTAATACATTTTCGCAAACTTCAGGTGCGCTCATTTCCGGCTGCATATCGTAAGTGGCAACTTTCGGGGAAGGTACAAGAACTCTTGTTTCGTGAGGCTGCGGTTCATCAATACCGCCGTTAAAGAAGAAGGTAACGTGAGCGTATTTTTCGGTTTCAGCCGTTCTAAACTGTTTAACACCGTTAGCTTCTAAAACATCTCCCAAAATGTTCACAAGTTTTTCTTTAGGGAATGCTACAGGGAAAGTGAAGTCTTCATTGTAGCTTGTCATTGTGATGTAACAAATATTTTTAAGAACTTTTTTTCTGTCAAAACCGTCGAAATCTTCAAACATAAGAGCTTTAGAAATTTCTCTGGCTCTGTCTGGTCTGTAGTTAAAGAAAATAACTGCATCATTGTCGTGAATACGGCTTTCTTCTCCGCCAATAACTGTCGGAAGAACGAATTCGTCATTTTCTCCTTTTGCATAAGAGTTTTTAACTCCTTCGCAAGCTGTTGAGGCAGTTTCACCTTCTCCAAGAAGAAGTGCGTTATAGCCTTTTTCAACTCTTTCCCAGCGGTTATCTCTGTCCATAATATAATATCTGCCGATAATCGTTGCTACAGGAGGAAGATTATATTTTTTAAGTTCTTCTTCAACTTTTTCTAAGTATGTGCAAGCACTTTGAGGCGGAGTATCACGACCATCCAAAAATGCGTGTACGTAAACTTTTTTCAATCCCTCATCAGCCGCAAGCTTAATTAATGCCATAACATGGTCTAATGATGAGTGGACGCCGCCTGTAGAAACAAGTCCGAAAATATGAAGTGCAGAGTTATTCTTTTTAGCGTGTTCAATAGCCATTAAGAAGCGTTCATTTTTGAAGAAAGAACCGTCTTAAATTGCTCTGTTAATCTTAGAAAGCTCCTGATATACAACACGTCCTGCACCGAGGTTAAGGTGACCGACTTCGCTGTTGCCCATTTGACCTTCCGGCAGACCTACATATTCTCCGTCAGCGTGAATTGTTATTGACGGGTAGTCTTTTTCAAGTTTGTCAACGTGAACCGGATTTGCCAATTTTGTAGCATCATATTCAGGGTGCTGTTTGCTGAATCCCCATCAGTCCATAATACACATTAAAACTCATTTACTCATATTTATATCCCTTCTAGTAATATTCTACAATGCT
>USHE01000053.1 GCA_900554385.1 uncultured bacterium
GGTAAAAGCGAATTTTTTCATATTCTCACCTCATGTTATAACATTATTATAACCCAATACATAAAAAATTTGTGATAATAGTTATAACATTGTTACAATATTAAATATGAAAGATATATGATACGAAAGATTATACAAATTGGAAATAGCTGGGGAGTTATAATACCGCTTCCTATTCTTGACTTGTTAAAAATTAATCCTGTAATGGATAAACTGGAGTTTTCTGTCGAAAGAGACTGCATTATTGTCAAAAAACATAAAGCTGCAAAGTAAACTTTTATTATTTTTCACAAATTTAAGCAAAAAATATTTTTTACGAACTTAAATTGTAGTGAAAATATATAAAAGGAGAAAAAATGCAGATTACCCCGATACAAAACAGGTCTACACAAAATTTTCAGGCAAACAAGATTTTCAAATTTCCAACAAAAGAAGTTCTTGAATGTTCAACCGGAATATTTAGTAAAGAAACATTAGATAAACCCTCAGGAGTTTTTAAAATTTTTAAGGAACTTTACAACCTTAAGTCCAAGGATTTAAAAGATTTGCAGAAAATTCCACTAGGATTTCATCTTTATGCAATGTCTTCCGGAGCAATTATCAAAGCAAACAACCCCCAAATTGCAAAATATTCCAATGCGATTGAAAGATTACCCCAAAACATACAAAATGAACAAATAAACAAAATTACTCACAACCTTGGCAGTCAAATAAAAAAAACAAAAGATGATAAAATAAAATCCTACAGTGTCGTTAACGGGAAATTAAATACTTCAAAAAAATAAAAAAAAGACCGCCTATAAAAGACGGTCTTTCTATTAAAACGAAAATTAGTGACACAAAGCAAGCAAAATACCTGCTGCGACACCGGAACCGATAACACCTGCAACATTTGGTCCCATAGCGTGCATTAACAAGAAGTTTTGCGGATTTTCTTCCAAACCAACTTTGTTAGCAACACGAGCTGCCATAGGAACAGCAGACACACCGGCTGCACCAATCAACGGATTTATTTTTTCTTTTGAGAACAAGTTCATAATTTTTGCGAAAATTACCCCTGCACCTGTTGCAAAGCTGAATGCAAGAATACCCAAAATCAAAATAAATAGAGTTTGAGTTGTCAAAAACTGATCAGCTGATAATTTTGAACCTACTGAAAGTCCAAGGAAAATAGTGACAATGTTAATTAAAGCATTCTGCATAGTATCAGAAAGTCTTTCAACAACACCGCACTCCTTACACAAGTTACCGAAAGTTAAAGCTCCGATAAGCGGACAAGCGTCAGGCAGAAGAATTATACAAAGCCCTAAAACAACGAGCGGGAACACGATTTTTTCACGTTTAGTAACTTCTCTCAATTGTTTCATTTCAATTTTGCGTTCTTCAGCAGTAGTCAAAGCTTTCATAATAGGTGGCTGAATAACAGGAACTAACGCCATATAAGAATATGCGGCAACTGCAATTGCACCTAACAATTCAGGGGCAAGCTTTGATGTAACGTAAATTGAAGTAGGACCGTCAGCACCACCGATAATACCGATTGCACCGGACTGCGGCAGCGTAAACCCAAAACAGCAAAGTGCAAGCAATAATGCACCGAATATACCGAATTGAGCGGCACCGCCTAATAATGCAGTCTTAGGATTTGCAATTAACGGACCGAAGTCTGTCATAGCACCAACACCCATAAATATTATTAGCGGGAACAACCCCTGGTGAATACCTGCTTCGTATATAATCCCCAAGAACCCGTGAGGACCTGCAATATCCGCAACAGGAATGTTTGACAACAAACCTCCAAATGCAATTGGAACAAGCAAAAGCGGTTCAAATTGTTTTTTTATACCTAACCACAAGAGGAAACAACAAACAACCAACATAATCGGAGAACCGAATTGATGCAGGAATTGTTCAAATCCGCTTGTGATAGAAGGATCTACCGGCTGTACAAAGTTTGCAATACCGGTTGATTGCCATAATTTTATTAAACTGTCTGTAATATTCATTTTTCTATCCTTTACAAATTATGATTAACTAACCGATAGTAACCAAAACGTCACCGGTCTTAACTTTACTTCCGACTTCAATATCAACTGATTGAACAGTACCTGAAACAGGAGATTTAATTTCAGTTTCCATTTTCATTGCTTCAACCACGGCAATTACATCACCTTCAGCAATAGAATCACCGTTTGAAACAAGAACTTTTAGGACATTACCAGGCAAAGCAGCCTTGATAGGAGTGCCTTCTCCGCCTGCTGATTGTGTGCTTGCTTCAATACCTTCTTTAACATCAATATCGTAAAGTTTTCCGTTAACAGTTGCTTTTTTACCTTCAATAGCAACAGCATATTTTTTACCGTTGACAGAAACTGTGTAACCGTTTGAAGAATCTGTTTTAGGTTCTGTAGCACCTTTTTCGCATTTTCTTACACCGATAGTAGCTTTGCCTTCAAGGAACAAAATACCTTTTTCTTTACAAGCCGCAGAAATAAAGATATTTTCATCATTAACAGGCAACCCTGCATCTTCAAGACGTTTTGTCGCAGCTTTAATACCTTTAGACTCATCTTTATCATTCAAATCAACAACAAGTTCTGTTGTAGGCTGTAAGTTCAATTGTTCTGAAGCAATTTTAACTACATCAGCATCAGGTTCACAAGGAGTTTTACCGAAGTATCCGAGAACCATTTTGCCATAGCCTTCTGCAATTTTCTTCCAAGGTCCGAACATAACGTTATTAAATGCCTGCTGGAAGTAGAATTGAGAAACAGGAGTTACAGAAGTACCGAAACCGCCTTTCATAACAACTTCTTTCATAGCTGCAACAACTTCAGGGAATTTATCCATCAAATTGTTATCACGAAGCATTTGTGTATTTGCAGTTAATGCACCACCCGGAAGCGGAGATTGAATAATCATAGGGTTTACGGATAATGCTTCAGGTGGCAAGAAGTAATCTTTCATACATTCTTTGAAAATTTCTTCTGTTTCAAGAATTTTTTCAACATCAATACCCAAATCATAATCAGTACCTTTAACAGCATGCCACATAGAAACGATATCAGGCTGAGCAGTTCCGCCGGAAACCGGTTTCATAGAAAGGTCGATACCGTCAGCACCGCCGTCAAGAGCAGCAAGATAAGCAGCAAGACCCGTACCGGCAGTTTCGTGAGAGTGGAATCTGATATGAGCATCTGCACCAAGAATTTCTCTTGTGCGTTTAAGAGTTTCATAAACTTTTCTAGGATTAGAAGTACCTGACGCATCTTTAAATGCAAGGCTGTCAAACGGAATACCGGCATCAAGAATGCTTCTCAAAACTTTTTCATATAAAGCAACGTCATGAGCGCCTTCACAACCTATAGGAAGTTCCATCATAGTAATAGTAACTTCATGTTTCAATCCGTTATCTCTAATACATTGACCAGAGTAAATCAAGTTATTGACATCGTTCAATGCATCAAAGTTTCTAACAGTAGTAACGCCGTGTTTTTTGAACATTTTAGCGTGAAGGTTGATAATATCTCTTGGCTGAGAATCCAAACCAACAACGTTTACGCCTCTTGCGAGTGACTGCAAGTTGATATCAGGACCAACAGCAGCTCTGATTTTATCCATAGTTTCAAACGCATTTTCGTTGCAATAGAAAATAGGTGATTGAAATCTCGCGCCGCCTGCAACTTCAAAGTGCTTAATACCAGCATTAACAGCAGATTGCAAAGCAGGAATAAAGTCAACAACAAATACTCTTGCCCCGTAAACTGATTGGAAACCATCTCTGAATGAGGTATCCATAACTTTAATAAGTTTTTTTCCCATAATTTATATCCTTTCGTAACTAATTTGTTTCCTTATCCCTGAGCCTTTGCTACTGCAATTGCAATGGCAATAGCTTCATCTTCGGCAACATTTTTCCTTGCGCCTTTTTTCTCAACAACTTCAACAGCCTCCGGAAAAAGTTTGTTAAGCCACTGAACGACTAATGACATTCCGTTCATAGCAAATACCATGACACACAGGAAGCCAAATACTACGCCCATACCAATTCCAAGAAGAACCAGTCCTTCTTCTAAATGTAGAGTAAATAGTTCCATCATAATATATCTCCTATTGTAAGTACGAAATCTTTATTATTTTCAGAAAGCACGAGTTCACCTTTATCAGTAATTGATTTTGCAATACCCTGCTTTTCTTTGTCAAAAACTTTTACACATATTTCTTTATCCAAGAAACATGCTCTTTTAAGGTAATCAGTTTTAATCATTTCAAACCCTGATTTTAAAAATTCATCATATTCAGAGAAAAATGCCTTGCATAAACTTTCTCTAAAATTATCTAAATCAATGGTTTTACCTAACTCGATATTCAATGCAGTAACTTCTTTGTCAGTAATTTTTTTTACAGAATCAGCATCCGCACGTAAATTTACACCTACTCCAAGAATTAAACCTTTAAATTTACATCCCTGCATGACAGTTTCCGATAGAATACCTGCTATTTTTTTACCATCAATTAATACATCATTCGGCCACTTAATTTGCGGCTTAAGCCCGTATTCTTCCAGAATTTTACAAAGCTGAACGGACAAATACTGGGTTAGATTTGAAAAAACTTCATCAAAAGAATTGGAAGGTTTTAGTACAAAGGACATGAAAAGATTACCTTCGCCTAAATCTACCCAGCTGCGCTGCAAACGCCCGCGACCGCATGTCTGCCTTAGGGCATGAACAATAGTTTTGTCAGCAAGCTCTGCAAGATGTTCTTTGCCGTACAAGTTTGTAGATTCGACTGTTTCAAGCCTTATCGTGTCCATTACTCCCCTTCTCATGAAAATTTTATATATAATAATATTACTTCAAACAAAAAAAAATTGCGATTTTTTTTTTACGAGTTAGAATAAAAAAAGAAGAGGGGTAATTTGCATGAGTCAAACCGGACACTGGATATATAATACGGTAATTGCAGGACACCAGATGAGTTTCAACCTTGACACCATATTTACAATGTGGTTTGCAATGGGTGTTATTATAGTTTTTGCACTTATTTCAACACGTAAGCTTTCCCTTGTCCCAAGCAGGCTTCAGGCAGTTTGTGAAAGTGTCATGCAATTTTTCTGGGGAACTCTTGATACAATGATTCCAAACAAAAATAAACAGCATGTTCCTCTAGTTGCATCATTATTTTTATTCATTTTAATTGCAAATCTTATGGGACAGCTCCCACTAAGGATAATACATCTCAAAACTGGAGAACTTGCTTCGCCGACAAATGACTTAAACCTCACTGCAGCAATGGCTGTAATTGTTCTTTTGTATTATTTATTTATGGGATTTAAGACAAAAGGATTAAGATATTTGTTGCATGAATTTAGTTTTACCGGAATAATTATGGCACTGGTAGAAATTCTGGAAATGGTGACAAGACCGTTAAGCTTAGCGATACGTCTTTTTGCGAACATTTTTGCCGGCGAAATTTTGGTATCTGTAGCACTCGGACTTTCAGCTTATCTTTTACCGCTGCCGGTCATGCTTTTTGAAATTTTGGTTGCTTTCATTCAGGCAACCGTATTTATGATGCTGACGATTGCGTATATATCATCAGCGACTGGAGAAGAACACTAAATAATTTAATAAAATAAGGAGAGAAAAATGATTGACACAAACACAACTATGGAACTCGCAAAACTTGGCGGCGGTATAGCAATCGGTTTTGGTGCTATCGGAGCTGGTTTAGGTATTGGTTTTGCAACTAAAGGCTTGATGGACGCAATTTCAAGACAACCGGAAATCGCAGGTAAAGCATTCGGATTCTTCCTTTTGGGTGCAGCTTTATCAGAAGCTTGTGCGCTTTATGCATTTGTTGTTGCCGCTAAATTAATAGGACTTATGTAATGGAATTCAATGCAACATTTTTTGTTTCAATTATCAGTTTTATCATATTCACATGGATTATGAATATGATATTTTATAAACCTTTTGGAAACATTATTAGTGAAAGGCAGAAATTTATTGACGAAACAACTGATGCTGCAAAAAATATAACAGATCAGGCTGAACAAATTAACGCAGAAAGAGAAGAAAGACTTGTTCAAGCAGATAAAGATGCAAAGGAATTGATTAACGACACGGTTTCTAAAGTAAAACAAGCATCTAAGCTGAAAACTGACAGTGCGAAACAGCAAAGCGGCGAAGATATTCTTTCTGCCAAAGCAAAACTAAACGCACAGGCAAAAGAAACCGGTGAGCTTTTAAAAGGTAACGTGAAAGACCTTGCGGAGGCTATCTCTGAAAAAATACTTGGAGAATACACATCAATTAATTCAGTTGACAACAATATCGTAGATGAGGTAATCAAATAATATGAATGGATTTTTTGAAATATGGGATTTGATAGTCAGGAGTAATACGTTTAACTTTGTATTGCTGGTTGTCATATTCTGTTTTGTGTTCAAAAAAATAAAAATCACAAATATTATTGATAATCTCAGACAAAGGATTGTTGACAGTATTGAAAATGCACAGAACAATAAAAACCTTGCTGATACGAAATTATCAAAAGCCAAAGAGTCTGTTAAAAATCTTGATGAAGATATTAACTCACAGCTTACACAAGCTAAAACTACAGCGGATTCAATTGCAGAAACTGTAAATAAAAACACGGAAAAACAAATTGAATTAATAAATGAAAATGTTAATAAAACTATTACAACCGAAGAAAAAACAATTTCAGCAAAATTGACAGAAAAAGCTGCATCTGCCGCAATAGCAGTGGCACAATTTCATATTTTGAATACATTAAAAAACAGACCTGACTTACAAAATAAATATATAGCGGAAAGCATACAGGAATTAGACAGGATACAGTTATAATATGGGAAAACATATACAACAAATTTCAATATCGGCAAAAAATTACGCAAACGCACTCATTGGTGTTATAGAAGATAAGAAAGTAACATTTGAACAAATTTCCAATGATTTCGATACCGTGTGCAAAATCCTTGAAATGTCAAAAGAATTGCAGTGTATTATGCATAATCCGACAATAGCTTTTGATATGAAAATTGATATTGCTGTTGATGTATTCAAAGATGACATTAGTAATACGATGATGGATTTTATAAAAATTCTAATCGAGAAAAAACGGTTTAATGAATTTTCGCAAATTTATAAAGCTTACACAAACCGTTTAAATGAGATTAACAATATTCAACCAGTTACAATAGTGTCGGCTGTTGAATTAACAGATAGCGATAAAGCTCAGGTTATACAAAAACTTGAAAACAAACTGAATAAAACTGTTAAAGCAGACTGGGAGCTTAATGAAGATATAATTGCAGGTCTTGTGATTAAAATAAATGACAATGTAATTGATATGAGTATAAAACATAAGCTTGCCGGACTAAAAAAAGATTTGATGTTAAGATAAACGAATAAGAGGTTAGATATGGTATTAATAAAACCTGATGAAATAAGTTCAATTATTAGAAATAAAATTGAAAATTATGAATCTAAAACAGAAATTGCAAACACCGGTTCTGTAATAGAAGTTGGGGACGGGATTGCTAGAATTTACGGTTTGAATAACGTAATGTCAAACGAACTTATTATGTTCGATGATGGTAAAGATACTCTCGGAATTACACTTAACCTTGATGAAGATAATGTGGGGGCTGTAATTCTTGGAGAATACACTCACATCAAAGAAGGTATGTCTGTTAAAACAACAGGCAGAATTGCATCGGTTCCTGTCGGGGATGGGTTAATCGGAAGAATTATCGACCCTACAGGAAAACCTATCGACGGTAAAGGGGATTACGAATATACCAAAACCAGACCGATAGAAAGAGTTGCGCCGGGTATTGTTACCAGAAAATCGGTTCATCAACCGCTTCAAACCGGATTAACTGCAATCGATGCACTTACTCCGATCGGCAGAGGTCAGCGCGAACTGATTATCGGCGACCGCCAAACTGGTAAAACGGCAATCGCTGTTGATACTATTATTAACCAAAAAGGCAAGAATGTAATTTGTATTTACGTTGCAATCGGACAGAAAGCTTCTACTGTAGCACAAATTGCCAAAACTCTTGAAGAACACGGAGCTATGGATTATTCCATTATTGTTTCCGCAACAGCAAACGAACCTGCTCCGCTTCAGTATATCGCCCCATTTGCGGGAGTTGCTGTCGGCGAAGAATTTATGGAACAGGGTAAAGATGTTTTGATTGTTTATGACGATTTAAGTAAACACGCACAGGCATATCGTGCAATGAGTTTGTTGTTAAAAAGACCGCCCGGACGTGAAGCTTATCCAGGTGATGTTTTTTATCTTCACTCAAGACTCCTTGAACGTGCGGTCAAATTAAATGACGAGCTTGGTGGCGGAAGTATTACGGCACTCCCTATTATTGAAACACAGGCAGGAGATGTTTCTGCATACATTCCGACTAACGTTATTTCAATCACCGACGGTCAAATATTTCTTGAAACAAACCTGTTTAACTCAGGTGTAAGACCGGCTATTAATGCAGGTATTTCAGTGTCCCGTGTTGGCGGAGCTGCTCAGACTAAAGCCATTAAACAGGTTGCGGGAAAGTTAAGACTTGACCTTGCTCAATACAGAGAACTGGAAGCATTTGCACAGTTTGCATCAGATCTTGATCAGGCAACTAAAAATCAGCTTCTTCGAGGAGAAAAGTTAACGGAAGTTTTAAAACAACCGCAATATAACCCGTTGAGCGTAGCTGAACAGGTGAGTATATTATTTGCGGCTAATGAAGGATTGCTTGATGATATTCCTAATACGGAAATAACAAGATTTAAAAAAGACTGGTTCGTGCATCTTGCTTCAAATCTTAAAGAACTTTCCAATAATTTGAATGACGGAAGTGCATTGTCAGATGAAGATAAAAAAGCTCTTAAAGATAATCTTGAGGCTTTTAAGAAAACATTTTAAGGTATAACAATGGGCAATCTTAAAGATATAAAAAACAGAATAAAAAGCGTAGAAAGTACTAAAAAAATTACACGTGCAATGAAAATGGTTGCAGCTGCAAAAGTAAAAAAAGCCGAAACAACCGTAAAAGCATCACGTCCGTTCACTGCAGAATTAAATGCAATGTTCAAAAAACTTCTAAATTCTGTCGGAACGTACAGTGCCAATACGCTTAAAATAAAATCTGCAATAGACAATTATCCGGAATTACTTCAATTACGCCAAATAAAAGGTGTCGGACTTCTTGTAATAACGTCAAATAAAGGTCTTGCAGGCGCGTATAATGCGAATGTTGTAAGAAAAACCTTAAAAAAAATTCAGGAATACAATGAACAGGGCATTCACGTAGAATTGTTTATTATCGGTCAAAAGGGAATTTCCGCACTTAAGCGTAAAGTGCAAGGGCTTGATTGTGAGATTGCAAAGACATACCTTAATGTAGCAAATAATCCAACAGGAAGTACCTGTCTTATGGTAGTAGAAGATCTTGCTGATTACTTTGTAAATAAAAAAATTGATAAGATTGAAATTATAACTACAAGATTTAAAAACATGATGAGCTACTTTGTTGAGGAATGGGAAATATTACCATTAAAAACTCAGGAAGAAGATTATGAACGCCTTCACGACAATATAGCCGATCCTCTTATGGAATTTGAGCCGGATATGCACCACATTTTACAAAAAGTTGTACCAATGTATATTACAAATATTATTTATCAAGCAATGCTTGAAGCTCAAGCTAGTGAACTTGCTTCCAGAATGACTGCAATGTCTGCAGCAACAACAAATGCTGAAAAAATGATTACCACACTTTCAATTGAGTACAACAAGTCCCGTCAGGCAGCTATTACGCAGGAAATTGTCGAAGTAGTTTCAGGTGCTAACACACAGATTAATTAAGCACCTAAAAACTTTTCTTTTTCCACAATAGAATTAGCTGTAAAGTTTTGTCCCTTTTGAATTGTTGAGGCATCATTTTGCGATGATGTGTTTTGTAGTTGAGAATTATTTTGTGCAGCAAGTTTTGCTAAACGTTTTGCTTCATTCTTTTTAGTCATATAATCATTAACTTTAGGGATACCAAAACCGAGTACAATTGCAGAATATGCGTATCCCACAAGCTGTGCAATATTAAGATTACGCAGTTTCACTCTTGTAAGCTTATCTTCTTTTGGCAAAAGTTTCATTAATTCGCTGAATTTTAACGCTTTGCCGTCTTTGACGGTTGAAATTCCGTGTTTTTGAAGTGCAGAATATAAAACTTCATCTCGGGTTTTTAAACTAGAATTAGTAAGCCATTTCAAGAAACCTTTACCGTCATTTTTAGCCATATTTATCAAAGAACCGCTCTTATCAAGAAGTTTTGCTGTCCCTTTTGTAATAAGACTGCCGAGCACAAGAAGGCTTAAAAAGCCCAATGTATCTTTTACGGCTGATTCTCTAAGTTCATCTTTATCTCTTGCGGAGATTAAACGTGACCCGATAGTAATCCCGTACACAAGTTTTAGCTGGTTAATGGTCGGCAACATTCCCTGAAACTGAACTTTTGATAATAATTTTTTAGGATTTGTTGTAATTGTTGAAATTGCAGCAGTTGAAAAAGCAAGTGCAGCCAAAGTTTTTTGCAATTTAAATCCAAATGAGTTGTCTTTTTCTCTGCCAGGAACTCCTACAAAACCATCCTGCCCTGTTTTTTTCTTTGTTAAATACATATTTAAAGGCTGAACAGATACTCCAAATAGAGTTGCAAACCCAAGCCCTGCAGCTGCTCTTGATTTATTAAATTTCTTTAGAGTAGAAACAAAATCGTTAGCATTTAAATCTGCAGCGTTTTCAAAAATCCCTTTAACTTTTTCGGTTTCAAATGATTTCATCACACTATAAATATTAGAAATCATACCGTTTAAACTTGACTGCGCTTCTTTACCTGAGCCGACAAGCTTAACACTTTTTTCACCCCCAGTAGCAGCAGTCATAATAGAATAAAGATATTCTTTTGAATTTTTATCAAGTTTTGGAGATTTTTCATTCTTGATAGAATTGTATAAAGTATCAACAACCTTATTCTTAGTATCGGAATTCAACCCAACCCAGCCTGTTTCAACATCAGCTTCCGAGTTTCTGAATTTCAGACTGTCTGCTATTTTTGAAAGAGATTCCTTCAATGGATCTGCAGCTTTATTTTGGACTGATTGATGATGAATATTAGCAAGAATGTCAATTGT
>USHE01000054.1 GCA_900554385.1 uncultured bacterium
CAATATAAGTCTTTGTTCAATATGTTGTAATATATCGTGCAACCTTTAAAGCTCTGTAATTGAAACTGTTTCTTATCCACTAATTAAAACAATAATATGTACATCGCTATTAAATATTTTTTTATACATTTTTATTTATTGTTCCTTTTTTTAAATTTTCTTGCCGTGAAAACTTTAAATTCTTCAATCATTACGTAAAATGCCGGAACGAGGAATGTTCCGATGAAAGCTACTGCCATCATTCCGCCGAATACAGTCATCCCCACAGAGTGGCGGCTTGCTGCACCAGCTCCGTGTGCAAAGACAAGCGGAAGAAGTCCTAAAATGAAGGCAATATTTGTCATCATAACTGCCCTAAATCTTAATTTTGCTGCCTGAAGTGCGGCCTCTTTTATCGGCATACCTTGTTGGTGGGCATCTTTAGCAAATTCAATAATTAAAATAGCCTGTTTAGTACTCAAACCGATTAGCATTACAAGTCCGATTTGTGCGTAGATATCAAGCGAGTAACCTGCAACGTACTGGAAGAATAATGCGCCAATCAGTGCAACAGGTGAGATTAAAAGTACTGCGAGCGGGAGCATCCAGCTTTCGTATAATGCTACAAGGAATAAGTATACGAAAACTAATGACATAGCAAGAATAGGACCGATTTGTCCGCTGGATTCCTGTTCCTGTAACGCGCTTCCTGACCATGTAAAGCCCATATCTTTAGGGAGGTTTTTTTCTGAAATTTTAACCATTTCATTCATTGCCTGACCTGAACTTACACCGTTTCTTGCCATACCGTTAATAAGGATTGACGGATACATATTGAAGCGGGTTAAGCTGTAAGGTCCTACGATATTGCTGATTTTTACAACGGAAGATAGCGGAACCATTTTGCCGTATCTGTTTTTTACAAATATTTTATCAATATCGGAAGGCTTTTCTCTGTAGTCAGAATCTGCCTGTAAATATACACGATAAACACGTCCGTACTTGTTAAAGTCATTTACGTATGATTTTCCAAAATAACCTGCGAGTGCATTGTATACTTCCGTAAGTTCAATGTCTTGAGCCATTGCTTTTGACGCATCCACATCAAGCATTAATTGCGGAAGGTTTGCGGTATATGAGGTGTATACCATAGAAAATGCAGGATTTTTGTTTGCCGCTTGAATAAGTTTCATCGCTTCGTCATAAAGTTCCTGCGGGGTTCTGTTGCCCTTATCCAGAAGCTGATATTCAAATCCGCCGAACATACCAAGACCTGAAATTGACGGCGGTGCAAATGAGGCAATAGTTGCAGACGGGTATGAAGCGAATTCTTTTTGAACCCGTGAAAGTATGTTTTCCATTTGTAAATCTTTGGATTTTCTTTTTGACCACTCATCGAGCTGGGATACGATAAGAGCGGTGTTTTCTCCGGAAAAGCCTACGAGTGTAATAGTTTTGTCAACTCCGGGAATTTGAAGCAGACGATTTTCTATTTCTGTTGCAACTATATCTGTACGAGATGCCGAAGAACCGTCAGGAAGCTGGATTTGAGTGAATATTGCACCTTTATCCTCTGTAGGCAAAAATCCGGTAGGAATTAATTTAAATAAGCCAACAATAAAGCCTACTTTTATGGTGAAAGTCAATAATGTTTTAGCAGGTGAATCTATAAAGACTTTTGCTCCCTCAAGATATTTATCTCTCACATTGTTGAACCATTCGTCAAATTTTTGGATGAATTTGAAATCACTTTGTTCGTCGCCTGCTTTAAGTATCATTGCACATAATGCAGGTGCAAGCGTTAATGCTACAACTGTTGAAAGTCCGATTGAAGAAGCAATACAAAGTGCAAATTGTCTGAACATTTGACCTGTAATACCTGCCATAAATGATACCGGAACAAATACTGCCATTAAAACAAGTGATGTTGCAACAACAGCTCCTAAAACTTCTTTCATTGTAATTTCGGTTGCATCTTTTTGATTTTTACCTTCCTGAATATGTCGTTGAGTATTTTCAAGTACAACAATCGCGTCGTCTACTACAAGTCCGACAGCAAGTACAAGAGCAAACAAAATCAATAAGTTTATTGAAAAACCTAAAAGGTGCATAAATATAAATACACCGATAAGGGAAACAGGGATTGCACAGAACGGAATTAATGCTGCACGTCCGCTGCCTAAGAAAAGGTATGTAACAATACTTACAAGTAAAATTGCAAGTCCGATTGCGTTAATAACCTCTTTGATAGATTCTCTTACGAATTCTGTTTCATCACGTTCTATTTTGTACTCAATACCTTGCGGAAAACCTTTGCTGAGTTCTTCCATTTTTTTGCTAATTTTGTTAGAAAGGTCGATAGCGTTAGCTTCCGGTAGTTGAGCTACAGAAATAATTGCAGACTGTCTTCCTCCTATGCGGGAAAAATATGAATAACTTTCTGCACCGAGTTCTACTGTTGCTATATCTTTTAATCTTATTTGAGAACCGTCAGGTTTTGAACGTACTATTATGTTTTCAAAATCTTCAGGGCTTTCAAGACGCCCGCGTGTTCTCAGGGTAAGTTTAATCATTTGCTTGTTTTTCATCGGTTCAACACCAAGGTCACCCGCAGGAGCTTGAATATTTTGGGCTTGAATTGCGGCGTTCACCTCGCTTACTGATACGCCGAGGTTTGCCATTTTTGTTGCATCCAGCCATACTCTCATTGAGTAATCAGAAGATCCGAATACCGAAACTTTACCAACCCCTTTGATACGTGCAAGTTCATCTTTAATATAAATTGATGCATAGTTTGCAACATAGAGTGCATCATAAGTATTTGTCGGGGAATTGATTGCAATCATCATAAGTCCCGGTCCGCCCGTTGTTTTTCTTACTGTCAGACCGTACCTTTTAACTTCTTCCGGCAGACGAGGGGTTACAAGCTGCAGGTTGTTTTGAACATTTACGACTGCCATATCCGGATCAGAACCAATGTTAAAATACAAGGTAAGTTCATAAGAACCGTTTCTGGAGGTAGAAGACATATAAATCATATCTTCAACACCATTTAATTGGGCTTCTATCGGGGCTGCAATTGTGGATTCTATAACGTCAGAACTCGCTCCGGCATACGTTGCACTGACAACAACCTGCGGAGGGGTGATTGACGTGTATTCTTCTAATGGAAGCATGTTTATCATCAAATTTCCGGCAAGCATTATTACCAGAGAGATTACGATTGCGAGTTTTGGTCGTTTTATAAATAAGTTCCCTTGTTGTTCTGCCATTATATTTCCCCTTATCAAAAATGTTTATTCTGTAATATTTGTGCTTTTTTGTTTAGCCATTTCTTCTTTTGAAACGATTGTTACCGGTTTGCCTGGTACAACTTTTTGCAAACCGTCAGTAATAATTCTGTCGCCTGCTTTTACGCCTTTAGAGATAATCCAATTGTCATCTTTTTGACCGCTTACTTTTATGTAAGTGAGGACAGGAAGGTTATCTTCACCCATAAGATAAACATATTTTCCTTCTTGGTTTTCCAATACTGCAATTTGTGGAACTATTGGGGTTTTGACAGGATTGTTTGCGTATAATTTTACGGTTACAAATTCTCCGTGCAGGAGCTGATTATTAGGATTTTGGAAAGTTGCCCTCATCGTAACTGTACCGGTTGATTGGTCAATTTTATTATCATGAAAATCCTGAACTCCGTTGAGCGGATATTTTGAGCCGTTAGAGAATATAAGTTCGGCTTTTCTGTTTGTGTTGTTTGAGCCGTCCGCTTCTGAAAGTGACACAAAATCTTCCGAGTCTATCGGAAATGTCACGTATATTGGATTTGTACTATTAATTGTTGTAAGCGCACCGGAGGATGGTGATACATAGTTTCCGAGTGTTACAGAGATTATGCCTATGCGCCCGTCAACCGGAGCTTTTACTTTTGTGTAGCTAAGGTTTCTCATACTGTCGTTATATCTTGCCTGAGAAGATGCAAGTTGTGCTTTTAGTGCATCTCTTTGAGATAGCATACTGTCATATTGGGATTTTGCGATATAATCCTTTTTGACAAGTTCGGCTGCACGTGCAAGTTGTTTTTCTGCGTATTCAAGCTGGGCTTTTGTATTTGCTACATCTGCTTTTGCAACATTTGCGGCATTTGTAAATTCTGTCGGTTCTATAAGAAACAAAGTTTGACCAGCTTTTACAAAATCACCTTCTTTAAAATAATTTTTTTGTAAATAACCTGATATACGAGCAAGAACGTTAACCTGATATTTTGAGGTAACTCGTCCGGGTGCTTCAAAATTTCTGATAATATCAGCTTCCTGAACAGGTTGAACCGTTACTGCCGGTGCGGGTCTTTTTGCCTGACGCATTCCTGTTTTATAATTATTAAGGGCAGTTATTCCGTATCTTATTGCTATTGCTGCAATGACCGCAGCAACAAAGATTATAATAGTTTTCTTCATTTGCTCTCCCCTGTGGTTAATGTATTTAGAATTTGTTGTTTTTGCAACACTAATTATAAATAAAAATAATTATCGGGTCAATAGTGCCAGAATTTTTCTTAATGCTTTGCCGCGGTGTGATATATCATTCTTCTCGCTATCGGAAAGTTCGGCAATTGTTTTATTTTTACCTTCAACGATAAATACGGGGTCGTAACCAAAACCTCCTTGCCCTGCTGGATTTTTGGCAATCTCTCCCTCGCAAATCCCTGTTGCCGTATGTAAAAGTTTACCGTTTTCATCAACAAGGGTCATTGCGCATACAAATTTAGCTTTTCTGTTTTCGTAAGGTTCAATTGATTTTAAAATTTTATCAATTCTGGCTTGAGGAGTGTCTGCGTAGCGTGCAGAGTGAATTCCCGGTGCGCCGTTCAGAGCTTCTACACAAAGTCCCGAGTCATCGGCAAGGGAAATCATTTTTGAAACACGTGCAGCTTCTTTTGCTTTTATTAAAGAATTTTCTTCAAAGGTTGTTCCGTTTTCAATGGGGTTGAAGCCCTCTGCAGGCAGTATAAATTCAATATCTGTACCTTGAGCGATTTCTTGAATTTCTTTTAATTTATGCGGATTTCCTGTTGCGAATACTATTTTCATTGAATTAATCTATGCTCCGTATCTTCTCTGTCTGCGGTTAAATTCTTCAATCGCCTCTGCAAGTGCATTTTTATCAAATTCCGGCCAATATTTTTTTGTTACAAGGAATTCAGAGTACGCAATCTGCCAGAGAAGGTAGTTTGAAACCCTCATTTCTCCGCCAGTTCTGATTAGCAAATCAGGGTCAGGAATATCTTTTGTGTATAAATTTTTTGAAATGGTATCTTCTGAAATTTCGTCAACAGTCAATTCTCCTGATTTTACTTTTTCTACAATGTTTTTGACTGCGTGGACAATTTCATCTCTTGAACCGTAATTAAATGCGATTTGCAGGTGAACACCCGTATTATTCTTTGTAACTTCAATGGCATTGGCAAGAATAGTTTGTAATTTAGGGCTTAATTTTGTTAAATCACCGATGAAGTTAATAACAACACCGTTTTCGTGCATTTCTTTTAATTCATTTTTGATTGTTTCTCCGAGAAGGTTCATCAAAAAATCTACTTCTTCTTTTTTTCTGTTCCAGTTTTCGGTTGAGAAGGCATAAACTGTTAAATACTTAATCCCAAAGTCATCACACGCGCGCATTGCGGCTTTTAATGCATCAACGCCTTTTTTATGTCCGAATGCTGATGGAAGATTTTTTTCTTTTGCCCAACGGCGGTTTCCGTCCATTATAATTGCGATATGCTGTAATTTTGTATTTTTTACGATATTAATTATTTCTTGTTCTTTTGATAATATTTCCATATTTTTACCTGTTCGACTTTATTATATCATAAAAATATGTTAGAATATTACAGGAGGTAAAAAATGAAAAGAGCTGCGGTTTTCGCGCATTATGATAAAGATAATCTTGTAGATGATTATGTAATTTATTATCTCAGGGCGTTAAAAGAAATTGCAGATGAACTTGTGTTTGTTTCCTGTAACGAACTTTCAGAGAATGAAAAGAGCAAGCTTGACGGGATAGCAGATTTTGTTATTGCAGAAAAACACGATGAGTATGATTTCGGTTCTTATAAACGAGGGTTTGTATATCTCACATCAAGGCTTAATGATTTTGACGAACTTATTTTTGCAAATGACAGTTGTTACGGACCTTTGTATTCTCTCAGGCAAATTTTTGAGGAAATGGAAAAAAACTCAATGTGTGATTTTTGGGGGATTACAAAAAATCGTTTTGGTGCAATAAAAAATAAAAATTCAAAATATGTTAGTGCTATACGTCCGCATATTCAAAGTTATTTTCTTGTGTTTAATAAAAATGTTTTTACAAGTGAGGTTTTTAGCAATTTTATTAAGGCGGTCAGACATTTGGATAACAAAAGTGAAATTATTATAAATTATGAGATAGGACTTTCAGAACTCTTGAGGCAGGAAGGTTTTGTTGACGCCTCTTTTATTAATTCTTTTTTAAGGTTTAATCATGTTGTGATTTCATTGTGGCGTTTGCTCATACAACATTCCAAGATGCCATTTGTAAAATGCAGTATTTTAAGGTAAAAAAATCAGGATTTTACTTATACTGAAAAATGGCAGGAAGTTATTTCAAAAAATAGCGATTATCCGGTTGCTCTTATCGAAAAAAATCTTGTGAGAACTATATCTGATGAAGATAAGCAGAAAAATATTCCGTATTGGTTTAAAGCTTTTTATTTCAATTTCATTTCATTTTTGCCTGCAAAATTGAAAGTGTTTTGTATAAAATGTCATAGAAAAATATTAAATCTGTGAGTTAGGCAGTTTTTCTCTTAGGGGGATACCGAGTTTCTTTTTTATAAAGCGAATTGTAATGACTTTAAATTCGCGTAATTTGGTTAAATGATTGACACATATTTTTAAAATATAAAAAATGAGTTTAAAATCTTTTTCTTTTAAGAAGGTTTGCCACAGAATAGTCAAATTAATCGGGCAGTATAATTTTTTTTGTCTGATATTTATATAACTGTCGTCGTGCATACGCCACTTTGTAAGTTTTTCGTGGATATAATAGAAGTTATGTTTTCTTGCAAGAGGCAGGAAAATCCACCAGTCTAGAAGTTTATCTACAGGGGTGTTAAAATCACAAGCAAGAAGTTTTGTTTTATTTACTAACACTGCAGAAAATGTCAAAATTTTGTTTGTCACGCATAAATCATAAAAAATGTTAGTCGGGTATATTTTGTCTTTTAAATTTTCGTGTTCTTTTTCGCAGTAGTTTTGTTTAGCTTTTAAAGTTTTTGTGTTGCCGAACAGTTCAACATCATTGAAAATTAAGGCTGTATCCGGATATTGCCTGATAATTTCAGCTTTTTTCTCCAAATTATCAGAGGTGTACATATCGTCGCTTTCTAAGAATGCAATCCATTCTCCGGACGCGGCATTTAGCCCTTTTTGAAGTGATTTTGCCAGCCCAAGGTTTTCTTCATTACAAATCAGCTTAATCCTGCTGTCTTTTTTTGTGAATTCTTGAATAATTTCAACGGAGGAATCGGTGGAAGCGTCGTCTACAACTATCATTTCCCAGTTTTGATATGTCTGGTTTATAATCGAATTTATGGTATCTTTCAGATACTTTTCGTAATTATAGCTGGTTATGACGACAGAAATAAGCATAAAGTAATTATATAAAAAAAACACCTTCTGTTCAAGAAGGTGTTTTATATATCATAGAAATTATGTATTTTTTAAGGCTTATTTTTTATCTTCAGTTTTAGTTTTAGGTTTAGCTTCTTGTTTAGTTTCAGCTTTTGGAGTTTCTGCCTTAGGCTTTGCTTCCTGTTTAGTTTCAGTTTTTGAAGTTTCTGTCTTAGCTGGAGCTTTTTTTGTTTTAGGTTTAGCTTCTGCTTTTGAAATGCTCTGTTCAAAAGCTTCATGTTTTGCTTTGGCAATTGACTGATCTACAGAGTATGCATATCTTTGGCAAGTTTCTTTATCTCTTGCCCATGCTGGCAACTTTTCTGGAATTTCTTTTGTTTCAGGTTTTGCATAAAGCTTGATTGCTTCAAATTCAGCTTCATTTTTGATGCCATTAGCTTTGAGTGCTTTTAATTTTACGTCTTTAAGATCTTTGAGGGCTTTATCTGCATCATAATCTTTAAATACAGCTTGTGCATCTTTTTTCATTTCAGCTAATTCAGTCTTACGCGCTGCTTTAGCTGCGTCAATAGCTTCGTTGCTGAATTCATCAACATGAGCTTTTGCGGCTTGAACTTGTTGTTTTTCAGCTGCAGTTAAGCCATAGGTATATCTCTTAGTTTTTTGCTTTTTACCTGTAAGTTTTTCGGCTACATTTGAAGCTGCGTCTGAAATTTTTTCACCTGCTGATTTGAATAATTTAGCAAGATCTTTTCTGTAAACAACGCCGGCTACGATTGCGGCAGCTGCGGCTGCAAATCCGAGAACTTTCGCTGTGGTGTTGTCTTTTTTGATTTCAAAATCTTTACCAGCATTGATGTTTTCTTCGTTTTTCTTGATTTGTTTTAGGAATTGATCTTGAGTTAAAACTTTTACTTTTCCTTTTGCAGTTTTAACCTTTATTTTACCTTCCGGAGTAGGTTGAACGATGTTGCCACCGATATTTTCTACGGGGATTGCCATGTTTGAAGACATAATTTCTACCTCTATTTTTTACACTGTACCTTTTATACATACATGAAAACACGTAAAGAAAAATATGTGCTATTATCCTTGTAATAAATTAACAAATGTTTACAAAAAGGAGTAACCTATGTGATTACTCCTTTTCCTCTCTCTTAATACTATATTTAGTTTATCTCACGACCTGCTATGGCAGGGCAGAGAATACCGTAACGGATTAGTCCTATGAACAACCTGAGTAGCCGCAGTTCAGACAAATGAAACAACCTTCTGCCATTTCGATTGTGTTACCGCATTCAGGGCAGGTTACGGTTTTTATTTCTCCGGTAGGATTGTATTCTTCTACTTTTTCTTCCTGAACGGCTTCTTCAACTTTAGGTTCTTCTGTTTTCTTTTTGTCGTCAAGATTCATTGGCTGGAATTGACGGGAATTGTTTCTGTAAACAGTTATACCTTTCAAATTGTTTTCATAAGCTAAAACGTAAGCTTCTTCAATATCTTTGCGAGTTGCATGTTCTTCAAAGTTCACTGTTTTAGAAACAGCATTGTCTGTGTGAAGCTGGAATGCAGCCTGCATTTTTACGTGCCAGTAAGGTGATACGTCGTGTGCTGTTACAAAGATTTTTTTTACTTCTTCTGAAACACCGCTTACGTGTGCGACAGAACCTGTTTTAGCAATTTCTTTCATCAAATCTTCTGAGTAAATACCGTGTTTTACCGCATATTCTTTGAATATTGGGTTAATTTCCAGCATTTCAGTGCCATCCATAATTAATCTTGAGAATACAAGACCGAATAATGGTTCAACACCGCCTGATGCACTTGCAATCATAGAAATAGTTCCGGTAGGTGCAATACATGTTGTGGTTGCGTTTCTGATACCAAATTTTTCTATCTGGCTGTCAAGTTCTTTCCACTGTTCGTCGGAGATTATACCTGCAGATTTTCCTTTATATTTGTTATAGAGGAAGTTTTTGCCGTCATAAATACTTCCTTTGAAGTTATTAAATTTGCCGCGTTCTTTTGAAAGTTCAATAGATTCGCATTTTGATTCATAATCAATGAATTCCATTACCTGAGCCGCAAGTTTTGTACCTTCTGCGGAAGCATAAGAGATGCCCATTTTCATAAGCATGTCAGCCCAGCCCATTACACCTAAGCCGATTTTTCTGTTATTTTGAACCATTTCGGAAATTTGAGGGAGCGGATAGTTATTAACTGCGATTACGTTATCAAGGAAGCGGATTGCTGTTCTTGTTGTTTTTGCAAGTAAATTCCAGTTAATTTTACCGTCTTCAACCATTCTTCCGAGGTTAATAGAGCCGAGGTTACAAGCTTCGTAAGACAATAGCGGAACTTCACCGCAAGGGTTTGTTGATTCGATAGCTCCAACATGCGGGGTAGGGTTGTCGTAATTCATTTTGTCAATGAACACAATTCCCGGTTCTCCGTTTCTCCAAGCTCCGTCAACAATCATATCAAACACTTTTTTAGCACTTAAAGTTCCAGCCACAGTGTTATTTTGCGGATTGATAAGTTCATAGTCAGTACCGTTTTTGTATGCTTCCATAAATTTGTCGGTAATTGCAACTGATATGTTAAAGTTATTTAATCTGTTGTTGTCTGATTTACAGTTAATAAAATCAAGGATATCAGGGTGGTCAACTCTTAAGATACCCATATTCGCACCGCGTCTTGTTCCGCCTTGTTTAACGGCTTCTGTTGCAGCGTTAAAAACTTCCATAAAAGAAACAGGACCTGAAGATACGCCCATAGTTGAGCGAACAACGCTGTTTTTAGGTCTTAATCTTGAGAAAGAAAAACCTGTTCCGCCGCCTGATTTATGAATAAGAGCGGTATTTTTAACTGTTTCAAAAATACCTTCGAGAGAATCTTCTACAGGCAGAACGAAGCAAGCTGCAAGCTGACCCAACTCACGACCTGCGTTCATCAAAGTAGGAGAGTTTGGCATAAAGTAGCAATTTGTGATTGCGTCATAAAATCTTTCTGTCAATTTTTCGACATCAGATTGTGATTTTCCGAATTTTAAATCTCCTTCGGCTATTGTTTTTGCAACACGTCTGAACATATCAGCCGGTGTTTCTGTGCAATTGCCTTCTTTATCTCTTTTTAAATATCTTTTTTCCAATACTTTAATTGAATTTTCTGATAAATTTAATTTGTCTTCCACTAAGCTCACACTAACCTCCGCTTTATAAAAATAATAACAATAAAATCATGTCTGGTAAAAGCATGTTTTCTATTATTTAATAATACAACAATTACAAAAGGCATGGCAAGGATAGAGATTAAATATTACGAAATGTAATTTTTGACGTTTGAAAAATAATGAAAAAACTACGATTAACTTTTTGTTATTTATTATAATCTTGAAAAATAGTAAAAAATAGTTTAAACTGGAATATATACAAGCGTGGAAATAGAAAGAGGAGGAACAGGCATGAAACGCAGTGATATCAATAGTTTTGCGGGGGGGG
>USHE01000055.1 GCA_900554385.1 uncultured bacterium
GTGTACAAGAAGTACCGAAACTCCTCCAACCATCATTTCTTTTCTCGCCGGCAAGGATTTCAAAAAATCCTTTTTGTCTTGCTCAATAATATCATTATCATCAAGCAAAGCATTAGCCATAACAGGCATTTTCTGCTGCAATTTATTATATATATCGAGAGAAAAATCCGCAATTAACTTATCAGTATTTCCCTGGATTATAGTCCAGTCAGAACCATGTTCCATTATGTAAGAAAGCACCATTCTCGGCTGAGGTCCTGCCATTGCAAGATCGCCCAAACACCAAATCTTATCGCATTTTTCCTTTGCAATATCCATTATAACACTTTCTAAAGCCTGATAATTTCCGTGAATATCCGATATTACAGCAACTCTCATATTATTTCCTTTCTGACCAATATACGCACACACAAATATTTTTATTTGTGCTAACATGATTATATGATAATCAGAAGAAAATCAAAAGAAATTTCAATAGGAAACATTAAAATAGGTAACGGAAACCCTATCAGCGTTCAATCTATGTGTAACACTGATACTCGAGATATTGAAGCTACCTGCCGGCAGATAAAACAGCTTGCCGATAAAGGGTGCGAAATTGTCAGACTTGCTGTATTAAACACGGAAGCTGCCGATGCTATCAAAGAAATAGTTAAAAAATCAGATGTACCGCTGGTTGCAGATATTCACTTTGATTATAAACTTGCAATTAAGTGTATAAACAATGGAATTGATGCCCTTCGCTTAAACCCTGGGAATATAGGCAAAAGAGAAAACGTAGAAGCTGTAGTTAAACTCGCTAAACAACAGAAAATTCCTATTCGTATAGGAGTTAATGCCGGCTCGCTTGAAAAAGAACTCTGCGAGAAAGATATCCCGTTATCAGAAAAAATGGTTATAAGTGCAATGAAACATATCCAAATCCTTGAGGATTTGAATTTTGACTTAATAAAAGTTTCACTAAAATCTTCTGATGTCATGACAACGATTGACGCTTACCGCTCAATTGCCGAAAAAATCCCATACCCGCTTCACCTTGGAGTAACAGAAGCAGGAACAATGCGCGGAGGACTAATCAAATCTTCAGTAGGACTCGGAACACTCCTTGCGGAAGGTATCGGAGATACAATCCGTGTTTCCCTTACAGAAAACCCTGTTGAAGAAGTAACTGCAGGTTTTGATATATTAAAAAGTTTAAACATCAGAAAATGCGGAGTTAATTTTGTTTCTTGCCCGACATGCGGTAGGACACAAATTGATTTAATTTCTCTGGCAAAAAAAGTTGAGGAAAGATTTAAAGATTTACCGTATCCTATAACAATAGCCACAATGGGCTGTGCCGTAAATGGTCCGGGCGAAGCAAAGCATGCGGATTTTGGAATTGCCGGAGGAGTTAATGAAGGGCTGGTATTTAAAAAAGGCGAAATAATTGCCAAGGTTCCGGAGCATCTGCTACTTGAAAAATTAGAAGAAATTATAACAAAATCATACGAATAATTCATGTCATTTGTTTGTAAAGAATTTATAATAAATTTGTAACTCAGAAAAAAAGTATTATCATAATATAAATGAGGTGAATTATGAAAAAAAGTTTAATACTAAGCACAATTATTCTAGCGGCAGCGATTCCGACATTTGCAAGTGTTGATGTAAATGAATCAACAACTCCGCAATATCTCTACAATAACGGATATTCATCTGAAGCAATCCGCTTGATTCAATATAATAAAGCTTATTCCAACGCTGAAAATTTTAGAGCAGAGGAACAAGAAAAAGCAAGAAACAGAAGATGGATTACTAAATTTTTAGATTACATTGATCCAAGCAGAGATGACGGTAAATTTTTCAATAGAGATATTGAAATGGCTAACCCTACTCATGAAGATTTGTAGTTTAAAAACATTAACAATTCTTTTTACAATTTTCATATTCACCGCCTTTTGTAATACACAAGCAATGCAAAAGGGTTCGTTGGAGTATTTAGAAAACCGGTTTGACTATTCAACGCTTAATCCGTTTGAACTTATTCAAGCCGGTGATATTTATTTTGAGCAGGCTTTAAATACAAAAAACAAATTAAAAAGGGAAAAATTTTTTAGATATGCTATGGGAAAATATTTTCTTACCTCAAAAGCTGATTCTAAAAATGTTTATCCTTATGTACAAATGGGTAGAATTTATGATAAAATGCAGCAGGACAGCTATGCAAAATCATCATTTTACAAAGCAACCAACTTAGATTACTATAACCCTTACGCGAATTTTCATTTTGGGGAGTACTACTTTGACAGAAGGGAATATTTCAAAGCACTAAGATACTATGTTATAGCATACCAGAACGGATATGAAAACAATTTTGAACTTGTTTCGAAAATCGGTGTTATTTATGAAAAACTCGGAGATTTAATAAATGCCAGGGATTTTTATAATAAAGCGCAAGAGTTAAATCCGGAACAAGCATCAGAATACATTCAAAAATTACAGCAAATAGACAGTTTAAAATATGATGAATCCGAGTATTATTATATAATCAGGGAGTAAAAATGAAATTCAGGCAAATATTTACGGCACTAACGGCAATTTTTTTATTAGGGACATCGTTTGCAGCTGCGGCAAACAATGATAATATGCTTGAGCCTTATACTTTAAAAAAAGGGGAAATCTTATTTAACCAGTCAAAAAGAGCTGTTGATGCAGTTAACCCTACGGCATACTCTAATAAATCGGGAAGTTTCTTTCCCGGAGCAAGAGGTGCAAACCAGCTTGTAATTTACACCCATGATTACGGAACAAGAACTCATACAAATGAATTCGGAACAGAGGCTATTATCGACGGAAACACAGTCACGGATTTGAGCGGTGCTGACTCATTTATCCCTGAAAACGGCGCAGTTATAAGCGGTCATGGCTCTGCAAAAAACTGGATTACCGCAAATATTACAGTCGGTACAAAAATATATTATGATGAACTGTCAGGAGTTATAACAACATTTACGACGTCTGACAGCCTGATGTTTGAAGCCCGTCACAAGATTGACGAAGCAAAAAATATGATAAGTTACTATAAAAATAAAAACTTTGATTATGATATGTCATCGCCTGAAGATTACATTAAAGCGGCCGAAAATTATTTAAGAAAAGCAGAAAGAAATCCGCAAGATGCCCAAAAATATTCCCAACTCGCAATAAAAGCGGCAAATTCGGCTTTAAAAAGCGTAATCCCTTTTAAGAACACAGAATTTAAAGGAGTTTGGCTCAGACCGACAGAAACAACCGAACAAGGAATTATTAATTCTGTCAAAAAGATAAAAAATTCCGGTATAGATAACGTATTTATCGAAACATATTACCATGGAAGAACAATCTTTCCGAGCAAGACAATGAACAAGTACGGATTTATTACGCAAAATGAAAAATTCAACGGCATAGATCCTTTAAAAATTTGGATTAGGGAAGCCCACAAAAATAATATAAAAGTTCACATATGGTTTGAAACTTTTTACGTAGGCAATCAAAACCCGAATGCAAATCCGCAGAATATACTTGCGGTAAAACCTGCGTGGGGAAACAAGACAAAACAATACTACGAGTCTGCGGCTGCCACTCCTTCCGTATCAGAACACAACGGATATTTTATTGACCCTGCAAACCCTGAAGTTCAAAAATTTCTAGAAGAACTTCTTACAGAAATAATTACAACATACAAACCTGACGGGATTAATCTTGACTACATAAGATATCCTCAGGCAGTAAACAGTTCTGCTGTAAGTAACTGGGGGTACACGGAATTTGCAAGAGGTGAATTCTACTCTCTATACGGCAAAGATCCGGTAACCCTTGCAACAACAGACGCACTATGGCAGCAGTGGGGAAATTACAGACGCCAAAAAATTAACGACTTTGTGTTTCGTATCGGAAAATTAGGCAGAGAACACAAAATATACGTAAGTGCGGTTATCTTTCCTGATATAAAAGGAGCATATTCTTCAAAATTGCAAAACTGGCAAACCTGGTCAGTAAACAATTATATTGACGGGTTCACTCCGCTATTTCTAACCTGTAACGCAAAAACTTTAAATTCTATGGTAACCGAAGTTTTACAATACAAAGCGGCAAATACGGATTTATTTGCAGGATTATTTGTAACCTTTATGGGAGGAAGTGAAGAAGACTTAATCAGAGAAATTCACGAAACACGCAAACTTGAAATCAACGGCGTAATATTATTTGATTTTGCACACCTTGACGATAAATATATTAACGCAATTTCAACTAGAGTATTCAGCTCAAACCAGAGAGATACTCAAAAACCTATCACAATTCCAAGAATTGACACACGTGGAGAAATCTACACCCCGACAGCGCAACCAACACTTGCACCGTCAAAAAAACGCAAAGGATGGTTTAAATAAATTATTTATGCTAACATCAAAGCGTTAATATGATGAGTGATGAGATAATTGGATTTTTTCAAAATAAAAACACGATAATGTTCATTACCACGATATTTTTTATGTTGGGGATATTATCGTATTTCAATGACTGTGCATTATTTTCAGCTGGAATAGTCACTCTTATCACAATTTTAGCCATACTCAAAAGATTTATATCATACAAATACGTACTATTCTGGGTATTTATTTTTTACTTTGGATTTTTCAACGCATATTTTAGAATAAAAACGACGGATTCACTTTCGGAAATTTCACCGCAAAAAGGAACGATTAGCGGGCAAATAGTTTCTATACCTCACAGCAGTACTCCGAATAAAACAAAATTTTTCTTTAAGGTTCTCGAATTTAATAACGAAAAAATTTCAGGGAAAACACTAGTTACTCTTAACAAAGAATACGGAGATTTTTCAGCCCTAAATATCGGCGACACATATAAAATTACAGGAAAACTCCGCACGCCGTTTCATGCAACAAATCCCTCTCAATTTGATTATTCAAAATATTTGAGGAATTTTTCCACCTACACAACTTTCTACGCAGAATTAGAAGATTGCAAAGAGCTAGATGTGAACTTAAGTCCGAAATGGAAATTTTTGCAAGACTTAAATAATGTAAGAAGTCGCATTATAAACACACATGCCCGTTATTTAAAAAGCCCGAATTTGGAAATATTGGGGGGAATTGTATTTGGCGACGATGCCGTTGCGCCGCCAGATTACATAAAAAGTTCTTTAGTAAATTCAGGACTTCTACATATATTAGCGGCATCAGGAATGAAAGTGGCGTTTATTTACGGTTTCTGGTATTTTATTCTGAGGAAATTGCGAATTCCATATAGAATAACAGTTATAAGCGGCATGGGGGTAGTAATTCTTTACACCCTTATGACAGGGCTTGGACCGTCTGTAATCAGAGCAGCTCTAATGCTTTTATTTATACTTGCCGGAAAATTAATTGACCGTGACGCGCATAGTGTATCATTGTTATCACTTGTCGCATCGCTAATGCTGTTGTACAATCCTGCGTACATTAACGATGTAGGTTTTCAGTTGTCATTTCTTGTGACATTCGGACTTTTAACCAGTGCAGATGCAGTAATGAATAAAATTAGAGAAATAAAAATTCCCGACTGGCTGAGTGCAGGAATTCTTATTCCCATAATTGCACAAATCTGGGTTGCACCTATTCAGATGTTTTATTTTAATACATTTTCGACATATTCTGTTTTGGCAAATATTTCTATTATGCCGTTTTTAAGTGCAATCAGTTTTGGCGGTTTCGTAAGTTCTGTACTTGCCATATTTCCACCAATTGCGAAATATGTTTGTGCGGTTAGCGATTTTGTTTTGAAGTATTTTTTGGACGCACTTGTCTGGATTTCAAATTTTTATTCAAATATTCCGCATTCCCTAATCCAAACAACTCATCCGTCTATTAGTCAAATTATTTTATACTACTTAGTTGTTCTTATTATCACTTATATGATAAAGAAAGAATTTTCAAGACGAGGTATAATTACAGCAATATGCATTACCGTAATTCTTATAGCAAGTACGATAAATATACCTGCAAAAGAACTTGAAATTATAACATTTGATGTTCAAAACGCGGATTCCTTCCTGATAAAAACACCAGAGGAAAAATATTTTATAATTGATACAGGAAAGTCTGCCTACAAAGGCGGAACATCACAAGCTAAGATTATTATTCTCAAATACCTGAAAGACCACGGGATTAAAGATATTGAAGGGCTTATCATAACCCACTTTGATAATGACCATTCAGGCGGCGCAGTAGATTTAATTGAAAACTTAAATATAAAAAATGTTTATATTAACTCTTATACAAACAAATCATACACATCTGTAAACATATACAAAACCCTAAAAGAAAAACGAATTCATACCCATTTGGCAAAGAATAATGATGAAATATACAAAGAACCAAACCTGACTTTAAAAACCTTCAAAGCCGACATGAAAGAAGATAACGAAAATTCAATAATAACACTGTTACAATACAATGATTTTGAAACATTATTTATGGGAGATGCTGGAATAGACGCGTTTAATGCAGTAAAGAAAAATGTTCCGCACAACGTTGAAGTATTGAAAGTTGGACACCACGGCGCAAGAGGAGTTGTCGACAATAATATGATAAAACATTTAAATCCAAAAGTTTCGCTTATATCCACAGGTCTGAACACTTTCGGACATCCGAATAAAGGTACGCTTGATATATTACGTGCAACTTTAATCTACAGAACAGACAAGAATAATTCCATAAAAATTACTACAGACGGAAGCATTTATAAAATTTTAACTTTTAACGGCTTAAAGCATAAGTATGAAACAAACAACACTATTCAAGTCCAAGCTGAACAGCCTTAGCATAAACTTTTTCGGCTTCAAGTTTTCTGCCGATATTACTAAGCGCAACACTTTTTAAATAATATGCATTTCCGCAATTTCTATCAAGCATAATTGCCTTATTAGCAAACTCAAGGGCTGAGAAGTTTTCCTTTTTATCCAGAAACACACCAGTAATCCCCAGATAATAATACACATCTGATGGATCCAAATCAATAGCCTCTATATAATCGGAAATAGCTTCATCATACTTGCCAAGACTATGAAGCCCCCAGGCTTTTCTGTAGTGGCAGTATGCATAATCCTTATTTACCATAAGAGCTTTATTTGCATAAAGAATTGATTTTTTAATATTATTCATCTTACTGTAACAATATGAAATATTTGCATAAGCATCAACAAACGAATTATCGCATTCTATACATTTTTCATAAAAGGCAATTGCCTCACTGTATTTATTCATCTTTTCATAAGCCCATGCTTTTCTAAAATAAGAATATGCACTGTTACTATCAATAAGGATTGCCCTGTTAGCGTAAGCCAGCGACAATTCAATATTTCCTAATTGTGAATAACAATACGACAACGATTGGTTGTAATCCAAATCATCAGGAGCGAGTTCAACACTTTTTAAAAATGCCTCTGCCGCATCTTCATAACGCTCAACCTCAAGCAAAATATTACCTTTACGATAGTATGAATATGCAGAACCTTCATTAACTTTTATTGCTTCATCCGCGTATTTATCTGCAAGTTTAAGCTCTTTAATCTTTGAATAACAAAAAGATAACCCTAATAAAATATCTTCATCTTTTGGATTATATTTAAGAGATTTTTTGTAATAATCGATTGCGCTGTAGTAATCTTTTTTCTCCTCATAAATTTTTGCCATCTCATAGTTTATATCCCAGTCTGATTGGGTTGTATAATCCGCAAAGCGCAAATACCTGAGGGCTTTATCATACTGTTTTCGTTCCTTACAGCATTTGGCTAATTTCGTTAAAACAAAGCCCTTATCATCAGTTTTTCTGTAAAGTTTACGAGCAAGCTTTTCAGCCATATCGTAATCCTCAATATAGATATAACACATAATTTGTTTTTCCAACAAATCCTGAGTTTCTTTTATTGCAAGACATTTTTCAAGATATATAAAAGTATTATCCGCATCTCCTAAATAGCCATAAATTTGCGTCATCACAGAATAAAGCCTGTACCTATCTTTATAATCTTTGGCTTTATCAAAATATTCCGAAGCCTTTTCATATTCATCAAGGTAATAAAACAGCCATATAAGATTAAAATAATAAGTAGCAGAATCTACTGGATTTTCTAATAATACTGTCTTATAATGCTCAAATTTTTCCTTATCATCAAGATAAGAATAAATAACCGCAAGAAAAATTTGATTATACCAATTATCACTGCCTAAATTTTCAGCAATCTCTGCAAATTTTTTACACTCCTTAGCCTTGCCTAGTCTGCCGTAGACAAATGCGACCCTGATATAACCATAAGCGTATTGGGGGTCAGATTTTATGGATTTTTTAGCATACTTTAGTGCTTTTTTATCATCATGAGCAAAGACATAAGCTTTAGATAAATAAGCATACTGTTCGGCAGTCAAATGCTTTTCTTTTTCAAGCATCTTAATAACATCCTCAGCCGAAACCTCATTTATGAATATTTTAGCATCTTCGTATTTTGTATAAAAATTATCGTACATGACAACCTGTATTTCTAACCTTATTACAGATAGATATACGACCGGTTCTGATATAAACTTTGAGAAATTCAGCGATATATTTACAAAATTTAACTAAAGAGAACTACAAAGACTCTTTATCTTCAAGCGCAGTAGTAATCTCATCGAGAATTAACTGAGCGGCTGCGACTCAATTTTCAGCAGTAGTAATAGGGCGTCCGATAACCATATAATCCACACCTGATAAAATTGCCCCGCGCGGAGTGTCGACTCTGACCTGATCATTAACCGATGACCTGGTAGGGCGGGTTGCAGGACTAACGATAATAAAATATATATCTGGAATTTGCTGTCTTATTATCTTAGCCTCATCAGCACTGGCAACAACACCGTCGAGTCCTGATTCATAAGCAACTTGCGCCAATTTGGACACATATTGTTCAATACTTTTTTCAACGCACAATTCCTCTGTTAAAGTACGCTGTCCAAAACTTGAAAGCAAAGTAACCCCTAAAATAACAGGCGGTTCTTTTTCCAAACGTTTACAGCAGGCATTAACCGCTTTAACAGTTCCTGCAATCATCTTAGACCCGCCTTGAATATGCACATTAAAGAAATGGATATTATTTTTTACGAGATTAATACACGCTTTTTGAACAGTATTAGGTATATCGTGGAATTTACTGTCATAATAGCATCTTCCGCCCAATTCCTCAATAAGTCTGACAGCTTCAAAACCGTAAGTAACGATAAGCGGCAGCCCAATCTTAAAATAGCCGACATAATCTTTTAATTCCAGCACCAGCTCTTTAACTTCCTCAAGGGTATCAACATCAAGAGCCAAAATAATTCTATCCTTAGGACATTCGGGTCTAATCATCATCCATACCACCTTTTAACAGAAATATTTTACTACTAAAACAAATAAAATCAATAGAGTTTGACAGCCAATTCCGTAGCTTTCCCCGAGCTTTTTTCAGAGTTTAAGTGACTAAAATTCCCAAATATTAAACGTCATCCTGAATTTATTTCAGGGTCTTTTTTTATTAGATTCCGAACCAAGTTCGGAATGACATAACGCTATTGTCTTTTTAGACTTTTACTATTCCTCTGTACAAATACCCCCTCACTAAGAACAGCCACCCTTGGTCACCCTGAACTTGTTTCAGGGTCTTTTTTAAGATATAATCCAATTATGGAAGAACAGAATGCTGTTTATATAATGACAAACTATAAAAATACAACATTTTACATTGGAGTTACTAACAATCTTCTACGACGAGTAATGGAACATAAAGCAAAATTAAACAAGGGCTTTTCTTCGAAATACAATACAACAAAACTAGTTTATTTTGAACTTACATCTTCCATTGAAGACGCACTAAATCGAGAAAAACAACTTAAGAACTGGCACCGTGACTGGAAAATAAATTTAATAAAATCAAGCAATCCAGATTTTGAAGACTTGAGTTATACAATTGGATTAGACAGACCCTGAAATAAATTCAGCATGACGTTTAGGTATTGTTTAGACCCTGAAACAAGTTCAGGGTGACAGACGGGAGGAGAGTGTGACTTGTGTTTTTTGCAAAAGAAAGGCGGGGAGTGTATCCCCGCTGATTATAACAAAAAGATATTCTTTCTTATGTCGGGTTTATTTGCCCAACATTATTTTTAATCTGTACCTCTTTCGCAATCTCGTGCTAAGCGGCATTTACAACAACCGCTCCAGAGTGGTGCAGTAACTCAGTTACTTGCCGGCACCGTAAAGAACTGCTCTTGCTGCGTCTGAGTTTGGTAAAATTGTTTGGTCATACATAATTACAGGATAAATATCTGTTGGATTACTTACTTTACAGTCAGTAATTGCTGTGGATGGATCAGGTGCAGCATTACCATCACATTGAGCCATTTTATTAGGATTCTTTATACCGTTAACATCAATTACACCTTTGCAAAATCCAGCATCCGAAGTCTTGTTACCTTCTGTACAAGCGCCGGCATTTTTAGGGAATGTAAAAGTAATACCGTCATTGAAGTACAGAGTGTAATTTGAAGTGCCTTTCGAGCCAAAACCAGCTTTTGTTGTCCCGTTAGATGACTCCCAACCTTCATCTTCTGCAGCCCCAGCACTTGTTTTAACAACATTCATACGGTTGTTGAATATGTTGTACAAAGACGCACCATCGTTAGTTGTAACAGAAGTTGTTTGTGACATATCGTAGTCATCAAGAGCAACGTTCAAAACAACAGCTTGTGACAATACTGACAAAGCTTTTTTGT
>USHE01000056.1 GCA_900554385.1 uncultured bacterium
GAATTACATTTTTCATAATTATAAATATTACCATGAACATAAGATAGAATAAAATTTCAAAGAATTTCCTCATTATCAAAGCCCATAAATAGTTTTAGCGGTTTTCATATCTATATTTTAGATATCAATAGCAAAAATATACCCGCATGGGTATATGAAACAAAATTTTACATAAAATTATAAAAAGTATTTACAATCAGAAATTATTCTAGTAGAATATAGAAGAACGCATGAAAAACCGAGGAGAGGTGTCCGAGAGGTTTAAGGTGCAATCTTGGAAAGGTTGTGTGGGGGCAACTCCACCGTGGGTTCGAATCCCACCCTCTCTGAATTTAAAAATCAAATAACTAAATAACATAATCCCGGATCGTCTAGTGGCAGGACTGAAGATTCTGGCTCTTCCAACGGTGGTTCGAATCCATCTCCGGGAATTTATTTTTCGTTTTTATTTGATTGGATAGTATGAAGAATACCCTACAGACTGAATAGTTTTTGGGGCTTTTAATTATTGGCGCGGCACTTCAACTATACTGCCATAAGCTAAATCATCAGTTTCTGATTGATTTGCTATCGTTTGTGCATATTGAGTTAGCTTAAACTTTTCTATCCTCTGAATATTCTACAGGTATTTGAAAACCGAAAAGGCATTTTCTTGCTGATAGTAGTTTTGCATACATTTTACCTTTGTGTGCTTTTACTATTTGGTTTGATAAATACAAACCTAAACCGCTGCCTCGATATAATGTATCATAATCATTTACCGTTTCGTACTTCTCAAATAATTTGTTCAGATTTCGCGGTAATGGAATAAGACTTTCATTGATAACATTTATTGTTATCGCATCTGTTGTATTAAACAGCTGAATTTGCAGAACACTACCTGTCGGACTGTATTTCATTGCATTGGTAAGCAAATTCATTAACACTCGTTTTAGCTGCAATTTATCTCCATACAGAGTTTCTTGACTTAGCGAACTGGTTATCACCAGGCGTTGTCCTCGTTCCAATAATAAGCTCTTATTTTCCTTTTGAAGTTCTGACATTAACTCATTTATATTAAAATCCCTAGCTTTTAAGACATGTTTTCCTTCATCATATTTATAACTGTCTAGTATGGAACTTATTAATTCCGTCATATAACGACAAGAACTCGCACTTATTTCTAATAACTCTTTCTGTGATGGAGTTAATGTGCCCGAAGTTTCGGTTAATAAATAGTCTATACTTCTAAGCTGTGATATAGCAGGATTTTTTAAATCATGCGTAATAAAAGCTATAAAATCTTTATCCGCTTGAGTTAAGCGACTTTTTTCAGCACAATTGCGTATATCAATTAACATAGTATTCAGTTTTTGTTTTTGCTTCCATACTATTACCAATAAGAGTATTATAGATACAATTAATATATTATACAGTTTTGCAGCCCCTGCTTGACTTGTTCTAATCTTACAATTTTAATAATATCACATACAGTTATATTGTAAAGATATATTAGAAATATTTCAGTTATATTATATACATATTTTAAATATACCCATTCGGCTAATTGATTAAATAATCTTTGATGATTTAATTATTTATGTATTGAATTTCGTTTACTAAATATCTTTTTCATACTTCCAGCTATTCTTAATTCCAACAGACCTCTCATGAGGTCTTTTTTTTATCAAAATTAACATTTAGTCAGCCTAGTCCATAATGTTAATTTCTTTTGTACATTTTATGTTTAAACTCTTTTTGTTACAAAAAGAAAGGAGATAAAATGACATTTAACGCACTTAAGGAGAAAGGTATACCTATTGAAAAACAGCTCAGATACAGGCATGATATAGCAAAACGTAAATTTAATAAGTACGAAGTAGATTGTTATAGCAGAACACGCCAAATCTTAATGAACGGAATTGAGGTTGAAGCCTGGAATTTTAAACATTGTTTTTCCCGTTGCTGCAATGACGAAGAAACAATGAATTATCTGGCTTTAACAAAGAGAATCGAAGACCAGCAGCAGACTACAATTAACTGGATGTCCCCTGCGGATCAATCTGTTTTGGAAACAACCCTCGGATATGAACAGGTTGCGGTTGATTTAACAGCGTGGCTTGCGCAAAACGAACCTGATGAATATGTTAGAGAAACATTCAATTTTGGCTTGTTGGAAGACTTTGACCATTTATACAGATATAGCCAGTGGGCGTATATGATACACGGAATTAATCCTGATGATATCGTTCAGGCACAAACCGATATTATGCTTGGACGCCCAACTCAAAATCATCACAATGACAACGTTCTTAGATTACGTAAGCCTTATGATAAAATGACAGCTTCCCCTCAAACTAAAGTAAATATTATGACTCTTGTTGCAGGAGAACAGCAAACCCATAATTACTACGCCGAACACGGAATGCAATACGGAAACCACACATTAAGAGAAACATTTGCAGAAATTAAAGACGTTGAAGAAGAACACGTAAATATGTATGAATCTCTTGCCGATCCTACAGAATCTTTCTATGAAAAAGCTTTATTACACGAATTTACCGAAGTTTGCAACTACTACACCTGCTATCAGGATGAAGTGGATGATATGATGAAACCTGTTTGGGAATTATTCCTCGCACAGGAACTCGGACACCTTGAACATGCGGCTAAACTCTTTAAAAAACACGAAAAACGTGATCCGGAAGAAGTTATCGGAACCGAAATCGTGATACCGTGTCACTTTGAATCTCAAAAGGATTATGTAAGAAACATTCTGGAAAACGAAATTGATAAACGTCTAGGCACAGATAAAGATTATACTGTAATCGAAAAATTACCTAAAGATTGGGCTAGTTATGAAGTTCAGGAAACAGTTAATAAAGAAGGTTCACCGACCGAATGCACTATAAAACTTATAAAAGAAGCCAAAAAACGTGATATTATACTTGCAGATGAAAAGCTTAAAAAAGAAGCTCCAAAACTATTAAAGCGAGGGCTGCAGCCTGAAGCACAGGCAGAAGATACCGTTACCGTAGAAGAATATAAAGAAATGGCTTCCGAAGAATTTGAAATGTAGCTAAAAACGGGAAAGCATAAAAGCTTTCCCGTTTTTTATATCCCTTTTTATATCCACGCAAGCCCAAGTGATAAAATTGACAATAACAAAGCTCCGATAAAGGCACTCCAAAAACCGTTAACTTCCACTCCGGGAACAAGGTATGCTACAAACATAAATAAAAGCGCATTTATTACAAGTATAAATATACCCAGAGTTAAAATATTTATCGGAAGGGTTAAAAACACTAAAATCGGTTTTATAAAAATATTAACCAGAGCAATAACCGCAGCAGCAATAAGCGCCGTTACAAAATTTGAAATAGTAATTCCGGGAACAATCCACCCCACAAACATCATTGCAAGAGCAAGCCCCACCCATTTTAAAAATAATGCAATCATAATAGAACTCCTTATTTTTTATAAATTTATTATATAGTACTGCCAGTACTATTACATTGCCTGAAATATCTATTACAAAAGGAGCAGTTTTTAAAATAAAACTGCTCCTTTTTCAAACGGATTTTAATTAATAAACCTTGAGGCAACCGCCATTCCTACAAAAACTATAATAAGAAAAATGACACCGCCAATTACCTCTGAATGGTTGTAGCTGAAATTATTTTTATTATCCATAAAATTTCTCCTTTAAGTTAAAAATCTACAATAAATATAGATTGAGCTTAAAACAAGTGATGTTATCATCACAATTACCCCGTATTTCATAAAATACATAAATGAAATCGGATGTTTATGAGCTGCAGCAGTTTCTGAAACAATAACGTTTGCAGCCGCACCGATAATTGTCATGTTTCCGCCAAGGCAAGCTCCAAGAGATAAACACCACCATAAAGGTTCTGCATAAGCTTGACCCATAACTTTTTCGATTTCAAGAATCATTGGGGTCATTGTTGCTGTATACGGGATATTATCAATCACCCCTGAAATTAGACCTGAACCCCAAAGAATAAGTAAAGCTGTGGCTTTTTCTGAACCTTGCGTAACCGTTATAATCCACTTAGCCATTAATGCAATTCCGCCGGAAGCTTCCAAGCCGCCGATAATTATGAATAAGCCGATAAAGAAAAATATTGTATTCCATTCAACTTCTTTAAATAAATCAGTAGGTTTTTCAAATATTAATAAAATACTTGCACCAAGCATTGCAGTTACTGATGTTTCGATATGCGTTATATCGTGGAGAACAAACCCTGCAATAACAGCAACAAGTACAATTAAGCTGCGTATTAACAAAGCTTTATTTGTAATCGTATGAGAGTTATCGATTTGAGCAATACTTGCCATGCGTTCTTCGGTTGTTACTAACTGCTTTTTAAAGAATATTGTAAGCATTGTAAGTACAACAATTAATATTACAAACACAATTCCCGTTAATTCTTTAACAAAATCCACAAATGATAATCCTGCTGCACTTCCAATTATAATATTAGGAGGATCGCCGATTAAAGTCGCTGTACCTCCGATATTAGAAGCAAAGACCTCAGTTATTAAATACGGAATAGGATTTATGTCTAACTTTTTAGCTATATAAAAAGTTATAGGCATAATAAGTATAACGGTTGTAACGTTATCTAAAAATGCCGAGGTAATTGCCGTAAACAAGCCAAGAACGAACAAAATTCTTATAGGTTTACCTTTTGTATGCTTCAAAAGCTCATTTGCAACCCAGTTGAACATTCCGCTTTTTGTTGCAATGCTGACGATAATCATCATTGATACAAGTAAAAATATTACATTGAAGTCAATATAATTTATAAAATAAAGATTATTCACATTCCCGTCGATAAATTTTGTCTGGCTGAGCAATCCCAAAAGTATTGTGATAACAGCACCCAAAAGGGCTACAGTTGCCTTTGGGATTTTTTCCAGAGCTATAAAGACGTAGGATATGAGTAAAATTACTGCCGAAACACAGACACTATGTGCCTGTACAAAATTTAGTATATCCATTTTTATATCTCCATTTCTTTTATTTATAATGTATTAAAACAAATGAAGATTTTATGGCGCTCGAGGATGTAGATTGAACTTTATATCCCTAAATTTTGGAGGTTCATATTGTGATAAAATAGAAGAATCCCATTTTTCTAATTCCGCATAAAATTTCCACCCCTTGCAAAGGGCTGAATGCAGATGAGTGTTGTTTGGAATTTCATTATCAATATTTGTGACAGCTTTTATATTTTGAGAAACGGCATCCTGCTCATTGAATGTTAATCCTTTATAGTTATCAATAACACTCTGTGCGGACAGCTTAAATTTCATTGCCGGCTGCGCTGAACTCTGTGATGCGCCTATCCCAGCAAATATAAAGCAAAATAAAAATATAAATATTGTTATTAAATGTTTTTTCATTCGATTAGATAATATTATTTAGTTGTCATTTTGTCAAATTCATGCTAATTTTTTATTGTACAAAAGAGGGTATTTATGATTAAGAATAAGATAAATTTGGTTGTTTTGGGAATTGTACTTATGGCAGCAGTAACATTTGGCGGCTTTTTTTTAGTACATAAAAGCCCTAAAGCTTACACCGCAAAGATCTATCCTGTCTTGGAAATTATAAAAACAACAGATAGCGGGATTGTGAAAAATATTAGAGTAAATGTTGGCGAAGAAGTCACGAAAGGGCAACTTTTAGCCGAAATAGAAAGCCTTACTGAATTAAAAAACACAGCAAAAACTGTGAATAATACCGAACTTCCGGCAGCAAAAGTAAAGCTGAACAAAGCAGAAGAAGAATATACAAATGCCGCATTTATGTATAAAGACGGAGTAATTTCACAGGAAGATTATGATGAAACTCTTGCAAGCCTTAAAACAGCCCAAGACGCTTATCAGAATGCAGTATGGCGTTCAAAAAACATAAAACAGCCTGCTAACGTTACTATAAAACAATCAACAAAAATCACTTCCCCTGCTGACGGAATTGTTGAAAATCTTACAATCAAAAACGGAACGAAATTAAACAAAGGTGACACAATTCTGCAACTTACACTTAAGGAAAAGAAAATTACGGCGTATGTTGATAAAAAAACATCTCTAAAACTCTCTGCCGGTCAGCAAGTACAGATACAAGTTCCTGAAAAAGAAGGAAAAACCTTCAAAGGTACAATAACTTCTATAAATACCGAATACAACGACGATGGTCTTTTTGAGGTATCAATATCTCTTGTTAGTGACGTTGACACTGCAGATTTCAGTTCAACTCAAAATGCTAAAGTTTATTTTTATAACAAATAAAATAATACTTTTTGAGCATTTTGTATAAATTTGTAAATTTTATACTTTAAAAACAAAATGTTTCGTATATAATTACAAATGTAGTAAACAGAATTAGAATAATGACCACAAAAATCCAGACAACAGAGTACCCCGTATTAAATACGTTTGTAACTCTTAGAAATGAAAAAAAGAAAAAAGGTGAATACCTAAGCAGACGCTATCACAACGTGGAGGAAGCCGATACTTTCACAAAAATCCGAGCTACAGCAGGTGCGGTTACAGGTGCGGCGTTGCCTCTATTTTATTTTGCTAAAAAACAAAACGGCAAATTGGGAAGCCTGAACCAAATGTTACGTATTAATTACGGACTAAAGGAATTCATTACAATCGGAGCAAGTTCAATTCTGGGCGGAGTTCTTGCCGGTATGGTTGGAGAGAACAAAGATGCTCAAGAAGGTAAAATTCATGAAGGTGTTTTCCAATTTATGAATTGCTCTGTTCCTCCGGTAATTATTGCAGGTCTGTTTAAACTGGGAGAAAAATTTAAACCTCTGAACAATGTTCCTTCAAAACTTGCGGCTACCGGTATCGGAGCTGTCGGCGGAATGTATTTGGCGGCAGAACTTTCAAATAAAATTAATGATCCAAAAGACTTATATCCTGACAGAAAATTAACAATAAAAGATGCTCTCGCCAATTTTGATGACGTATTGGGCGCACTTGTACTCGCCAAATTTAAATTTATAGAAAAACTCGGAGCTGAAAGATTACTTCCGGCAGTAACTGCCTGGTGCGGATATCGAGCAGGAGTAAGCAACTAATAAAATAAAAGCGGTCAATTGACCGCCTATTTTACTCTATACTTTGAATTTTTATTTCGCCGTTTTCTTCTTTAAATTGAACATTCTCGGAAGAAGGTTTTTTACCGAATATTCTTTTTATTACCGGCTGACTGCTACTTTCCAGTTCTTTATTCTTTTTTGCTTTCTGTTCATTCAAATCTTTCATTTCGTCATATTCTTCCTGCTTAAATCGCTGCTGACGGATATAATTCATATCATGAACCGTTTGCCCCTGAAAAGAATGCATCTCCGTCATTACCTGAGGAGGAATCACTGGATCTGCATTAGCACTTAAACCTAAAAATATTCCTATTGATAATAATAATAATTTCTTCATATCAATCTCCATTTATTTAATACGGAATGTAACGTTAGCGACAGATGTAATTTTCTTTTCAATAGAAGAAGTATCACTAATTCCCATATCCGAAACATTCGTAGAATCTACAGGAGTAATCTGGAATACACCCATTTTAACGGATTGAATTTTACCGACCCTGTTGTTAGTTGCTTTCAGCATAGAAGCAGCTCTATCTTTTGCGTCTTTTGTTGCTGCTCCAAGCATTTCAACTTTATCATCTGCCAGTTTTGAATAAAAATACTGCGGGTTATAAGCATCAATATCGATACCTTTATTAATTAAAGTTGGAAGTTCAGTCGAAAGTTCTTTAATCTTCTGAACATCTTTTGACGTTACATACATAGGCTGAGAAATATTGTAATATTCAATTTCGTTTGTTGTATACCCGTTTGATAAAGTTTTGTATGTATAATAGCCGTTTGGAGCTTTAATATCAATTTCGCTGTCTTCAAAACCTTTAGCCTTAATAAACTCCTTTACCTGCGGAATTTGTTTGGTAATTGTATCATAAGCAATGGCTTTTGTCGGTTTCCTTGTCATAATCCTAAATTCAAGCCGTCCGCTGTCTGAGGTTACATTTTTATAAGATGAACCTGTAACTGTGATAACGTCTTTTGATAAATTTCCTGTAGCCAGAGAGGTAGCAAAAATCAATCCTGCCGCAAGAATAACTGATAAGATAACCAACTGAAATTTTTCCATTTTTTCTAACATATAATTCTCCTTCTTTTATAATTTATTTTAACATATTTTTATTCATATTTTACAAATTATAAAAAGAAGTGTATAATAAGTTTACCAAAAGTAAAGGATTTCCTATGAACGAATATATTGAAAAAGTTTTAAATGAAGTAAAAGTAAAAAACGAACACGAAAAAGAATTTATACAGGCAGTAGGTGAAGTATATGGAGCATTAGAGCCTGTTATAAATATACACCCTGAATTTGAAAAACACGCAATATTGGAAAGAATGTGTGAACCGGAAAGATTTATAATGTTCAGAGTACCTTGGATTGATGACAAAGGCAATATTGTTATCAACCGTGGCTACAGACTTCAATTCAGCAGTCTTATAGGACCATATAAGGGCGGATTGAGATTTCATCCGAGCGTAAATCAGAGTATCATTAAATTTTTGGGATTTGAACAAATTTTCAAAAATGCCTTAACAGGACTTCCTATAGGCGGTGGTAAGGGCGGAAGTGATTTCGACCCTAAAGGTAAATCCGACAATGAAGTTATGAGATTTTGCCAGAGTTTTATGACAGAACTTCAAAGACATATTGGTCAGGATGTTGACGTTCCTGCCGGGGATATTGGAGTAGGTGCAAGAGAAATAGGATATCTTTTTGGTCAGTACAAACGCATTAAGGATGCATACGAAGGCGGAGTTCTCACCGGTAAAGGATTATCATACGGTGGCTCTCTTGCCAGAACTCAGGCTACAGGATACGGATTAATCTACTTTATGAGAGAAATGCTGAAAAACAACGGCAAACAATCTCTCCACGGAAAAATTGTTACAATTTCAGGCTCAGGAAATGTTGCGATTTATGCCTGTGAAAAAGCTCAGCAGTTAGGCGCAAAAGTGGTTGCTATGAGCGATTCAAACGGGTGCATTTACGATGTAGACGGAATTGATATTGAAACCATAAAAAGGATTAAAGAAGTAGAACGTGGAAGAATAAAGGATTATCTCCACACAAATCCTTTCGCGCAATACATTGAACGTACAGGCGAAAATTCTCCAATTTGGCAGATTAAGACAGATATTGCACTGCCTTGTGCAACCCAGAACGAATTAAACATTGAAGATGCCAAAACTTTGGTATCAAACGGCGTTATCGCAATAGGAGAAGGAGCAAACATGCCGACATCAATGGACGCAATAGAATATTTCCTCAAAAACGGAGTTCTTGTTGCTCCTGCAAAAGCCGCTAACGCAGGCGGAGTTGCTACATCTGCAATAGAAATGAGCCAGAATAGTATGAGATTTTATTATACTTTTGATGAAGTTGATAAAAAGCTTGAAACTATTATGAAAAACATTTTCTATTCTTGTAAAGATGCAGCAGAAAAATACGGATTGGAGAATAATTACGTAGCAGGTGCGAATATTGCATCCTTCCTGAAACTTGCAGAAGCAATGATTGCTCAGGGCGTAGTGTAAGAAGGACGCAGCTGCAGAGGGGTTCTTTTTCTACATTTGCAGTGCTGGTCAGCCTTGCCGAATATCAGCCTAAACACGCCGAAACGATTTTTCATAGTACAGTTTACGCTGTTTGTAATTCCGTCAACATTTTCGGAAATTCCGTTTACGTGTTCCATTGTGTCGGAAAGATTTCTGGTGGCACAATCAATGTTTCGTGTAATATTTTTTACATTAGCGCTTGTTTCTTCAAGATTTTTCATCGTCCTATCAAGGGTTTTCTGGTCAATTGTAGAGCTGATTTTTACCGAAGTCCTAGATAAATTGCCTGTAGCCTCGGAAAGATTTCGTGTAGCTACAGAAATATAATTTTCGTTATTTTTAAAAGTAACACGGACATCTTTTAGCAGCCCCTGGGCTTCTTTAACAGTATTATTCACATTAACCATTATTTCGCCCAAAGTTGCTATTATTAAATCAATCGAACCATTTTCCGCATTCTGCTGTACAATTGATTCAAAAGATATATTTGTTTTCCCTTTTACAATATCACCGTCTTTTAGGGATTTTTCCGAGGCAAGTTCAGGTAACTCAATTTCTGCGTACATAAGATTGTCTTTGTAATCTTTGACTCTTACGTAAATATTTTTAGGGAAAGTTACATTTTCAGGAAACAATGTAATTGACATTTGAGTTGCTGTAAAATCATCTTTCGGCTCAATCTTTGTAACTTTACCGATTTTAAACCCCTTAAAATACACGGGCATATTTGATGAAAACGGAGTTAATTCCGTAAATTCAGCCTTAATATGAGTATAGTGGCTGACACGGATTAGATACTTTATAAAAAATATTGTACCTGCAATAATAAATAACAATATAATAAAAGATAAAATGTGTATAACTATTTTCTTCATAAGTAAATATTCAAATAAAATATACTTATGCACATTGGACAAATAGTTATTACAAGAAGCGTATTTCATAATTTCCGTTATTAAAGTAGAATTTTAATTTTAAAATTTCCCCTTTATATATTGACGGTGGCTTTTTAATATACGGCAGCCTCATA
>USHE01000057.1 GCA_900554385.1 uncultured bacterium
GCAAGCACATAAAGACTTGTATTTTTGTATCTTTCCAAAGTACTTAACAAAAAATCTTTATTAACCTTGTCAAGATTTTTAAGCATATCCGATATATTAAAAGACGGTTTCATATCCAGAAATGCTGTTATATCCCCGGATTGAAAATTTAAATCGACAAGCGCAACATTTTCTTTTGTTGTTTTTGCAAGTTCAAGAGCCAGATTAAGAGCCGCCGAAGTTTTGCCTATCCCGCCTTTATTAGAAAATACAGTAACCATACGGCATTTATTTAACTTTTGATACTCTCCGTTTAATTGTTCGGAAACACGCTTTAAAACATCAAAAAACTCACTTTTTATAACAGGGGAAGACAAAACCTCTTTTGCCCCCATACGCATCACCTTAATTATAAAATCAACCGTAGGATTTTCGGTAATTGCAAGAATTCTGCAATCAGGACAATCGTTTGAAACTTTTGAAATAAAATCGTAATTTCTTTTATCTTCGGTATCTGCAATCAAAAACGCTTTATTTACAGAAGAAAGAGTGTTATAAAGTTCCGAACTGTCCGTAAAATTATCCAATACCTCAAAACCGCCATATTCTTTTAAATAGAGAGAAACCAACTCTTTAAAGCGTTCATTTAAAGATAAAATAACGGTTGAAATATTTTCTACAGTCATAAAAACCCTTTCTAAGAGGATTTTAACACATTTTTTGAAATAGGGCAAGGCATAAAAAAAGCCCTATACGAATGTGATTTTGTTACCTGCTAAGCTCGCAGGTGGGTGAGCGCCTCGGTAAATCCGTTTCCTGCTGGCGAAATAAATTTCGGCGGGTATACTTCAATACCTGTCAGAGTCAACTCTCCCTGTTAATAAAAATGTAGGAACAAAATTGAACACCCGTACAGAGCAATTACATTATAACAGATTTTTCACTAAATTACAACACCAAGTTTTCTATTACCCGTCACAAAGAATGTGGTTCAAACTTTTACTAACTTTTTAATCTATTATAATCTCATAGATAAAGTTTCAGCAACTTTTTGTTCCATAGCATCAGCCTTTTGAAGTGCAGCCTGAGCAGGTGTTAAATCCGGAGCGGCGTTAGGAGCTATTTTGCATTCAGGGGACGGAATGTAAGTATAAGTTGGTTTTGTTTGCTGTTTTGATACTTCAGTATGCGTAATTGTATTTTTGTATGGAGTTCCATTTTTAGCCATTGTGAGAAGATTTGAAGGGCTGTTATTGCTTACTAAAGGTTCAGCTTTCTTTGCTGCAGCAGCCTGAGCTTGAGCCTGTTGTTGCTTTTGATATTCTTCCACCAACTTTTGCATTTGAGCCTGCTGTTCAGGTGTTAATTGAGGTTTTTCATCTTCTTTATCTTCATCTAATACTGATTTTGAAGGTTTTCCGAACAAGAAGTGAGAGATTTTTGTAGCATTTTTTGCAACAATAGGAGTTATAATCATCATTGGAATAGCGATTCTCATCGGAACACCAAGGATGTTACGGAAAAGGTTGCCTGACCTTCTTAACAAGTTCAAGTTAAATTTTGCATTTGAACGTCTTGCCAAAATTCTTTCGTTACCGATATTAATAAATCCGCCGACTTTCTTCAACAAACGAGTAATAGGATTTTTTACGTTTGCTTTCAATATATTTTTCAAATCTTGTCTTCTTTGTTTATATAGAGCTTTATCTGCAAGTTTACCAGCTCTAACATCTGCGTTAAAGGCTTCACGAGCTTTGTTGTAGGCTTCAACACCTTTTTTATCAAGTCCGGCATACTTCATACCGCCGATTTTATGCATACTCCAGACACCAAAAGGCAACGCCATAAAGTAAGTAAAGTCATTGATAAATCTTTCTGCTAAAGTCTTGCCTTTTTCACCTTTAGGAGCATTGTATGCATGGATGAGCATATCTGCAAAGATACCAGCCTGCATTGCAACAGCCAATTTACCACCTGCAAATCTGTTTGTAGTACCTTCTAATAACCAGCCGAATGCTTTTGGCAAAAATCTTCCGAGTGCAGTTTTGTTTCCTTTGCCGAGAGTTGCAATATACTTGTTATGATATTCCTGGAATGAAACTCGTCTGCCGAAAAGATGAGATTTAATCTTACCCAAAGTACCATTTTTACGCCAAATTGATACTTTTAAATTAGGATCAGCTTTTGATAAAGCCTCCATAACTTCTTTCGGATGATCAAGGAATTTACCTTTAACAGCATCATAAGCGGCATTCGATGAAAATCCGCTTTTTCTTATTTTTAAGTTATATGCTAGCTTTTGTAATCCGCTAAGACCTTTTTTATCTGCAAGATTTTTGATTACATCATCACTTGCTCCAAGAAGTTTTAATTCTTCTTTCTGTAAAGCAATTGCCTTCTCGTCAAAAGAAAGGCCTTTGATACTTTCCACGAAATTATCAATATATTTTTGATCAACACCATACTGTTCCAGCTTTTGATAAGAATTATACTTGCCAAGCGGAATTTCAAACAATAACATATTGATAGACTTTTTATTGTTTGATATTGGCTTCAAAAATTCCTCATAAACCTGAGCGGCATCAGCTGCCAAAAAACCGTGCAAACCTTTACCCGGAGTTTTTGCAAAATCCCATTCCGGACTTGTTGAATGATTTCTTAAAGCATAAGCAACATCACTTTTCTTAGAAAGCTTCCACCAGCCAATATTCATTTTGCGTAAGAAATTATCAAATTTTTTGCCAACACCGTTCTTAGTTGAATTTGCAGCAACTTTATCTCCCCATGCACCCATTTTACCAAGAATAGAATCTTCATACTTGCCTTCCATTTTAGGGTTAAGCTTATCCATTCCCTGAGCAATACCATACCAAACCGCAGTACCGACACCAAGACTTGCCAGAGGATTAGTTTCTTCTCCTGATGAGGCTTTCATACGGTTTGCAAGATATGAATTATCAACAGATTGTTTAATCTTTTCACCTTCAATACCCTGCATTGCCGGCAAAGGCTGAGGAACACCCGCCTGCATCGGAATGTTATTATACTTCAAATTGATATTATTATTGCTAACCATAGTCCTACCTTAACCCTTTACTAGATATATAAAAACATCTAAAGTCGAAAAATTGATTAAATCCAGAGAATTTTGGGCGTTATGTTACGAAATGTAACAAGATAAACAAAAACTGAAATTCATACATTTATATATACTTTATATATACATAAGAGAGAGATAAATAAGAGAGGCTAAGAGATGGCAGTTAAAGATTTAAAAAAAATTGATAACCAATTGAAAGATATGTATAAAGATCAAGTTACAACAAATGTTTCAAACGGAGAAGCTTTCAAAGACCGCTCAGAAGTTTTGTTTGCTCAGATGAATTTTATTGCAATGGCAAACAGGCAGGCACTTCATCTTATTTAAAAAAAAGTTTTCATTATAATATAACTCCAATTAATTTTTCCCCTACAAATTTTGCACCTGATTTTCCCAAAAATCAGGTTTTTTTTATGTTTAATCAGGTATTACAAATAAAAAAGCCGCAGAATCTGCGGCTTAATATATATTCTCTCTCTTAATATTTATGAAAACGCTTTGAAAGTACGTTCAACGTTCTTTTCTATAGTACCTTTTATTGACTCATACTCTGTTTGCAAAGCATTATGTTCAGTATCTAAAAGTTTAATCTGGTTATCGTATTCTTTATCTTTAGCCTCAATCTCACGCATTTGGTGATTATATTTTATTTCAGCTTTTGTTGCTGCGGTTTCGTCTTTTTGTTCAACGATATCTGCAACAGAGGTGTAGATTGTAGAAACCCATTGAACATCGGATAAACCATCCCCTTCTTCACTAGGAGCGGCAAAGTTAACTTTTTCCAGAGTAACAACACCGTGTTCAAGAGCAAATTGCAGCCATTCAGGGCTATTCATCAAGCCATCTTCCAGAATGGTATAATTTTCTTTAACCTTTGAATCTGAAATCCAGCCGTCAGTATTTTCGTCATATTTGTCAAGTTTCATATAACCGGCTTTGTAATCACTTTCACCGTTCATTCTGTGCCAGAGGTTAATATACCATTGTCCTTTGTCTTCATCAAGCACCTGACGAACTTTTTTCTCAATATAAGGCTCAACATCAGGTTTTTCAGGTTTTGTAGCTTCCCAAGCTTCAACATCTGCGTCGTATTTGTCCTGCAAAAAGACATCCACTTGTTTTTCTTCACTAAGTGCATATTTCAAGTCATAAAATACGAGGTGTTTTGCACGATTAAGAATAGCATCATACTCAGGGTCACCCGGAGCTAAAGCACCTTTAGAGTTATAAAGCTCCTGCGAATCCCATAACAAATCAATAACTTTCTGAGTTATAGTTTCGTTTTTATCACAATTTTGATGATATTCATTTTCTTGCTTTCCGCAACAATGCTTTCCTTGAAGCTCTGCACGAATTTCAGCCATCGTGGCAGCATCACCGTTTACGCCGCCTGTACCGCCATTAGTCCACCAATGGTAGAAAGGATTTGTATTATTTAAATCTTCTTTAATCTCAAAGGTATGCGCACCGTCTGATGTTGTATAAGTACCAAGATCTAGCAAATGACTAAGAACATCTCCTAAATGATATAAAGCATTTGAATCCTGCATTACAGAAGACCAGCAGCCAGAAGCCGTTCCGTCTACAAACTTGTCATACAACTCAGAATTTTCAGTAATTTCAGTTTTTATATCCCAATATTTTTTATCAGTTTTATCAGGTTCTTTAGCTTTCCATTCTTCATATTTTTTGTTATAGTCATCCCACGCTACATCGTAGGCAGGGTTCTTAATCTGAACAACTTTTCCTTGCTCAAGAGTTCCCAAAAGCCCGTATTTATCCAGAAATTCTTCCAGATTATCACTTTCTTTAAAGTTAGTACCGTCTAATTCACTAACCATAATCTGTCCGGCAGAGTTTACAAGACCATACTGATTTTTGAGAGGACCGTAAAAAGAGAGAGCATTTCCGGTCAATTTTTGATAAGAGATATTTCCGTTTTTATCATAAGTTGAATACATCAATTGCGACTCATTAAGAGCATTTACATATTCTTCACCTATTTTTTGAGTTTTATCTGCTAATCTGAGTTTAGCATTAGAAACCTGCATCGCACGGAGTTCATTGTTGTTGAGCCGTGCGGTGAGCGTCAGTAATCTAGCTTGTCCTGCTGCCATTCCCATAATTTAGCTTTCCTTTTCACTTAAAACATGTAACTGTTTTAACTATATTTACGGCATTTGAGCCATAAAACTTAAAAATAAGCTTAAAAATTGTTACAATATTTTACATATTAGAACAAATTATGTTAAGATTTGTATATGAAATTATGCTTATTTCAAGGAACTTTTAATCCAATACACAATGCGCACATTCAAGTGGCAAAGTTTGCCATAGATAAAGGAATCTGCAGCAGGGTTGTATTTATTCCGGCATTCAAACCGCCCCACAAAGATTGCGACGATAATATTTCTTCAAAACGACTTGATATGGTAAAAATTGCAGTCGCAGATTTGAGCAATTTTGAAGTTTCTAATATTGAATACGAACTAAAAGGAAAGTCATATACTTACCGAACAATCTGTGAGCTTTACAACCGATACAAAATTGACGGCAAAATAAAATTTCTAATAGGCACTGACGCCTTTGAAAAAATTGAAAGCTGGTACGAAACCGATAAATTAAAAAAACTTGTTGATTTTGTGGTATTTATCAGAGAAAATAATTTTGATAAAAATCGGTTTGAGAAACTAAAACGGGAAGGGTACAATTACGAATTTATGCCGCTAGAATTTCTTGACATCTCATCAACTGAAATTCGAGCAAGGATTAAAAGAGGAGAAAGTATAAAAGGACTTGTACCTGAAAAAGTAGAGGATTATATAATTAGAAATGAACTATACAAAAATTAGCGAAAATGAAATAAAACAGTGGTTAAAAGAAAATCTTAACAGTGAAAGATACATACACTCATTAGGCACTGCAGAATGCGCAAAAGAATTGGCTGAAAAATTTGGCTTAAATAGCGAAAAAGCATATACGGCAGGCTTGTTGCATGATTGTGCAAAATGTTTTTCCAATGAAAAACTACTTAAAATTATACACAGCAACCTTCAAGTAGAAGAAGCAGAAATGCTTAACTACAAGACATTACATGCACCTGTCAGCGCATATTACGCTCAAAAAGAATTCGGGGTCGAAGATAATGAAATACTTTCTGCAATAAGGTGGCACACGCTCGGACAAATTGAGATGTCTAATTTTGAAAAGATAATTTTCCTTGCCGATAAAATTGAGCCAAACACCAGAGATAAAGAGTATTCTGCAATCATAAGAAGCTACCTGTCGGAAGAAAACGGACTGAACAAAGCTCTCTTAAAATGCTACAAAGAAACAATTAAAAGCCTTGTAAAACGCGATCTTAAAATTTGCCTTTTAACAATCGAAATTTACAACAAACTTGAAGATTTGGTAAACATTTAGTCACGATTTGACATGATTCAGGCATGTTCATGATAAGATTTATACAGTAAAAGAGGAATTGTAAATGAAAGTTCTGGAAATTAAGAATAATTTAGTAAAAATATCATATACGCGTGAAGATAACCTTTTATTGTCAGGCTTTGTTATTATAGAAGATTCTCAAACGCCTTACGTTGCACAGGTTCTAAGCCTTAAAGCCGATAATGGTATCAACTATGCAATAGTCAAACTCCTCTTTACTTTTGACGCTGAAGGTATTGTAAAAAATTATGACGGAACAATTCCGGCACTGGATTCTGACGTTACAAAACTTACATCAGATGAACTTCTGGATATTATGCCGATAAATAATCCTATCGAAATAGGTATGCTTGCAAATCAGGATATTCAGTTAAAAGTTGACCGCTCTATTTTGGAAAATAACCTGTTAATTTGTTCAGAAAATGAAGAAAATACAAATACAGCAATCGAAAATTTTGTATTCCAGCTAAGTACGGACAATAATAAATCAGTTATATTCGATATTGACGGTAAATTCCCGGGAGAAAAGCTTAAATTCGGAAAAGATTTTAAACTTCCGCTAAATTATGACACCATAAACTTTATCTATGAACACGATTTAGATAACATAGAACCAACAAGCAAAGCTCTCATTCAAGACATTTTTCTTGAAGTTCAGGAATACTCAAAAACAGTTCTGGATAAGTTCATCCCGTTTGACACATTTATAAATGTAGTTGACCAGCAGTATAAATCGCTCGGGTTGACAGAACTCGTACTACTCAAAAATAAACTGCTAAAATACAAAGAAGAAAATGTCTTCGCACAAAATGCAAAAGAAATCCACACTCTCAGAAGCGCAATACGCTCAAATTTAACAAATATTCTGGATATTTCTTCTGCAAGTGATACACTGCAAAACGAAATTATTAAATACGTTTACGATTCTATTGATGAAATGGATTTGTTTGTATACTCATTCGTTCCGCTGACTAATGACAATGCAGACAAAAAATTAATCAGGCATTTCCTAACTAAAAGCAAAATCTACACAACAATTAATTGCAGTCACAATTTCAAATATCTGTACGAACTGAAAGAACGTGCAAATAATTTGATTTTGTTTGCTCCACAAACTCTCCAACACGATTTTGCGACATATAATACATTCCTTAATAAATTAAATCCTGATGAATTTATAATATACGGAAAATCAACCCAGCATGTTCCGTTTATCATTGAATTGTCATCTATTTTGGATGCACCTGAAACAGAAGTTGAACAGCAAGAGCCTGAGCAAACTGTAGAAACTCAGGTTCAGCAAGAAGAAGAAACTCAAGCAGTGAACGAACCTGACGAATTTTCAGACGAATCGAATTCCTATTCTTACGAAACTTTGAATTCTGACGATGAAGAACCTGAAACGTATCAAGAAGAAACTCAAGAAGAAGAACCTGAACAGGAAAAAATTCAACCTGCAGAAATCGGAAATATTATAGATGAAGAACTTGCAGAAGAAGCACCGGCACAAGCACCTGAAATCGTAGAAGAACAGGTTGAAGAAACAAATGATTATTTGCCTAATGTCTTTGAAAACACTGAAGATGAATTATCCGCAGAAGAAAATGATAATGTCCAGGAAGAAGATGTCATCATCAAACCTGTCGCAGAAAGCTTTTTAGAAAATGATACAATTGAAGAAGAACAGCCGGTTTCTGAAGTTGAAGACGAAACAATTATATCAGAACCGGAAGTTCAGGAAGAAGTTATCGAACCCCAAAGTGAAGATATAATTGAACCTGAACCAATAGAAGATAATGCGGCAGAAGTTGTAGACGAAATAATGTTTTCACAACCAGCCCCTGCGACATCGCTTGAACAGGAATTGGAAGAAGAACCTCTAACAGAAGACGAATTGAACTTTATTGAAGATGTTAATATAGGTGCTGCAGATGTTGTCGAGGAAGTTGAAGTACCTATATTCCCTGCCGAAACACCTGCAAATGAAAACAACTCTACATTTGAACAGGGTGACAGGGTTACACACCCTAAATACGGAGAAGGAGTTGTTGAAAAAATGATAAAATACGGCAACAAAACTCTTTGTTCAATAAACTTTGCAAACATCGGAAGAAGATTACTCGATCCTGCAATTTCCGAACTTGAAAAGGCTTAAACTATTTTCTTAAATTTTCAGCACCTTTTAAATATACAAATTCAGGCTTAAATGTTTCATCACAGTTTAAGACTATTAGAACTCGTAAACACATTTTTAATGAATTTGGCACATCAAGTTCATGGAAACACATCATCGCAACCTGTTCAAACCCTAATTCTGTTCGTGCAAATTTCGCAGGGAATTCAGCATTCAAATCATTTGTAAGAGTAAATATAACATGAGAAATATTCTCAACAATTATATTATTACGCTTTAACATTTCTGATAAAAGTTCAATCGTAGCACTTCTAATCGCATCTACAGAATTTTCATCAACAGTGACAGCACCTCTTATACCTTTTGATATCATAACATTTAACCTATTTTTTCAGTCCGTTATACCAATCGCGTGCAAACATTTCACCTTTACCTTCAGGTTTAATCTTCACAAGAAGCAAACAATCTTTGCCACACGCAACCTTAATACCATCTTTCGAAATTTCAACAAACTCTCCGGGTTTACCACTGCCATCAACAACCTTTGTTTGCAGAACTTTAACAAGTTTATCATTGTACATAAAGTGTGCAGACGGAAACTTATAAATACCACGAACTAGATTATGTATTTCATTTGCAGACTTAAGCCAATCTATAGAGGTTTCTTCCTTGGTTAATTTATTAGCCATACAAACCCCTTCCTCACATTGAGGAACAGGATTAATAGAGCCGTCAACAAGCCCTAACAGCGTTTTTTCAATTAATTGCGGCGACAAATCGCTTATAGTAGAAAAAAGTTCTTCACAATTCATTGTATCCGAAATCGGAATAATTTCTTTCAGGCAGACATCTCCGCAGTCAAGCCCTAATTCTGTAATCATTGTACAAATACCGGTTTCTTTATCTCCGTTAATTATTGCACGCTGAATAGGGTTTGCACCACGGTATTTTGGAAGAAGTGATGCATGTAAATTTATAGTTTCATACTTAGGAATATCAAGCACTTCCTGTGACAAAATCTGCCCAAAAGCAAAGGTTACGAAAAAATCAGGATTCAAAGCTTTCAACGCATCTTGAATATCCTGTTCTTTTCTTATTGATTTTGGCTGGAAAACCGGAATGTTATGCTCTAGTGCAAATTGTTTAATAACAGACATTGACAATTTATGACCTCTGCCTGCAGGTTTATCAGGCTGAGTCACAACAGCAGCAATTTCAATCTTATCTGAATTATAAAGATACTCTAAGGATTTCAAAGCAATCGCAGGAGTCCCGAAAAAAACAACTCTAATCATTATCCAATTCCGCCTCTAAAACCTCATCTGTAATCAACTTATCTTCATCAACAGGAGGAAGATTATGTTTTTTAAGTATTTCATCTGCTTCAAATCTATTCACACAATGGTCTATAAACAAAACTCCATCAAGATGATCATATTCATGCTGAATTGCACGGGCTAAAAGACAACCGTCTTTAGCCTCAAGCACAAAGGAACGACCGTTTATATCCTGAGCTTTTACCATAACATTTTTGTATCTTTTCACCGAGGTATAAGCTTCCGGAAAACTCAGACATCCTTCTTCTTCAATAACAGCACCAGACTTTTTAATAATTTTCGGATTAATAAAAACCATAGGTTTCATCGGATTATTCTTAGTTGAAGCATCAATAACATACACTCTCAGATTTATGCCAATTTGCGGGGCCGCCAGACCAACTCCGTTAAATGTGTACATAGTATCAAACAAATCCTGGACAAGATCTGCAATCTTTTTTGACACTTTATGAACTTCTTTTGACGGCTCTCGTAGAGAAGGTTCGCCGTATTTTACAATTTTTCTTACTGCCTTTCTTACCTCTTTTTAATTAGATGATAACCTAAATCCTAAGATAAATCAACGGACATTCATAAACTTATGAACCTGCGGGATAAGTCGTACATTTCTATATAGTTTGTGGAACTTTTCAAAAACTGCTTCTCTTTTTTCAGAAATCACAGCAAATGAATTTCCGCTCATTACA
>USHE01000058.1 GCA_900554385.1 uncultured bacterium
GATAGTAGGCATATCCAATTACCTCCTTCGGTGGTACTGTTTCTTACTATTATTATACGCTATTTCTCGTCAAAAATCAACCATTTGTTGTGACAGAGCCTAATAAAAAGCCATTGTAAAAACAATGACTTTTTAAAGTTATATAATATGCATATTATCAACAATTTCTTTGCGCTGAACCCAAACTTCCATTCCCATATCTTTTCCTGTTTGAGTCAAGGCTTCTTTTATCTCTTTGAATGAATATTTTGACTGTTCTATATTACCAAGCATAAACATCACAAAATGTCCCTGCATCAAAGTTTGTTTTATATCTTCTATATTGACTTCGTATTTTGCAAGTACCGATGTCACATTTGCGACAATCCCGACTTTATCAACTCCTGATACGGTTACTATTATTTGTTGGTCTGACATACTCTGTCCTCCTCAACGGCAACCTTAGCTTCTACTGCAACAGGTTTTACCCAATCACGATTAAGCCATTTTGCAACTTGATGTTTATTGCAGTAAGCTATCAAATCTCTTTTGATTTCAGGTGACAAAACATACAATGCTATGATGTTTGGAACACACATTGCAATCATCATTGCATCGGTAATGTAGATTACAGAGCCAACGTTCATAGCTGAACCTATTACGATAAATAAGCAATATACAACGTCAAATGAAAGGTTTCTTTTGTGTCCTTCACCAACTAAGAAAGTCCATGCTTTTTGTCCGTAGTATGCCCAGGAAATCAATGTTGATAATGCAAAGAGAATTACAACAAGTGACAAAATGTACGGGAAGAAAGAAATTACAGATTCAAAAGCTGAAGATGCAAGTTCAATACCTGAAATTTGTCCCACTTCATAACCTTTATCAAGAACACCTGAGAACACGATTGCAAAAGATGTTAATAAACAAAGGATACCTGTCAATAATGTTTCTAACAAAGCTACAAATCCTTGAGAAACCGGTTCATTCGTTTTTACTGCAGCATAAGCGATTGCAGCAGCACCAGTACCTGCTTCATTGGATTGAACAGAACGTCTTAACCCGATAATTATTGTACCGAATACCCCGCCAGCAACAGCGTGTGGAGAAAATGCTTCACGAACGATTAATGCGATTGCGTGCGGTATATGTACAAAGTTTGCAAGTATTACAATTAAGCCTGCACCAATGTATAAAAAGCACATTGTCGGTACTAATATTGTTGTGATTTTAGAAATACTTTTAATCCCGTCAACAACAGCCAGCCATACAAGTATTGCGATAATCAAACCGAAAACCCAGGCGTAACCGTTTAAGAAACTGTTAGCTCCTCCGGTGATTAAAATAAGCTGATGTGCAGACTGGTTAATTTGAATCATGTTTCCGCCGGAAATAGCTCCGCCGATACAAAGTACTGCAAATAATACTGATAAAGGCTGACCGAGCCATCTTAATTTTTTTCTGGTTAAACCGTGTGCGATGTAATGCATAGGTCCGCCGGAAACTGTTCCGTCAATGTTAAATCGTCTGTATTTGACGGCAAGTGATGCTTCCACAAATTTGATAGACATTCCTAAAAATGCGCCCGCAAAAATCCAAAATGCAGCACCAGGGCCGCCGATTGAAATTGAAATTGCAACTCCGGCTATACTTCCGATACCGATTGTTCCGGAAAGTGCTGTTGCAAGAGCCTGAAAGGATGAAACTTCCCCGCTCGGGTCATCTGAGTCATCTTTTTTATCTTTCTTAGAAGAAGGTTTTGCCACAATATCAATTGCGTGTTTCAAACCCCATATAGAAATTCCTCTGAAAAATATCGTGAAAAATATCCCTGCAATTAATATCCAGAATATAATTAACGGTACTTTTGAAGCTCCTATCGTTATCGGGAAGAATATAACGTCCGCTATGGAGTCAAATACCGGTGCGATATGTTTGTCCATAAACGCGTCTACATTCATTGCGTGTGCTTGTTGTTGTAAGCTAAATAAGAGTGTCAAAAGTACAATTAAAAATCTGTTCATTAAGTCTTTCCCTTCTTTGTTAATATCTCGGCTAATTTATCGGGTAAATAAATCAACTTTTTTATCCTAGCAGAAACATGCTCGGATTTTGTCAAATCTTTATAAAATCTTAAAGATTTGTTGCAAATAGTGTTCGCAAACCGAGGTTCTCGTAAGGCGTGTTATTGTGTTGAAACTATTGCGGGATAAAGTTTTTACGGATTTTTCGTCCATATTTTTTATGTTAAGAAGTAATTTTCTTATTTCGGAGGCAACGGGGAGTGTCAGAAAGCCGTTTTGTTTGTTGCGGATAAATCCGTCTATGCCGTCACCTTTTGTCCCTATTGTGATACAGCCGGATGCCATAGCTTCTAAGTAAACCATACCAAAGGTTTCACCAACACTGGGAAGTATGAAAATATCACTCTCACGCATTTTTGCCAGTACATCCGCATTCGAAATTCTGCCCGTAAAAATTACAGAGGAATCGATTTCTTCCAGTTTTTGGCGGTTATCGCCATCTCCAATTACAGTTAGTTCAAAACTTTCCAGTCCTTTGAGGGCTTCGATAACTTTATCTATATTCTTTCGTTTTTTTAAATTCGCACAGGTCAAAACTTTTATCTTATCTCGATTTTGCAGAGGTGTGCGTTCTACAATTGTTTTACTTTCAATTCCTGATGGAGCAATAAATGTTTTTGGTTTAAGTTCAGGATACATTTCAAGAAGTTTTTTTTGAATTATATAAGAACGGCAGGCAATTGCTTTTGCATTATGCAGAGCAGTTTCCAACCTTTTTTTGAAGTGAAATTTGTAAATAGGACTCGTTAGAACTGTAATATCCGAGCTGTGAACACCAGCAATAAATGGTAATCCAAGTTTATCCGCATAAAGAATTCCCGATGGCATGTGGGCAATTACAATATCATAATTCTCCTTTGGGGGTTTTATTTTTCCAAGAAACGGAAACCAGAAATTAAGGTTTAACACGTCGTTGTATTTGCCCTGTCTGTAATATGGTTTTTTACGCAGGAACGAATTTAAAATAAAATTCGGTTTTATAACATCAACATTGTGTCCTAAAGCCTGCCAGCCTTTTACAAAATCATAGAGTGTTCTTGGTGTTGTCGGCTCGCTGTCTTTTATAGGGTATAAGTCTGTTATAAAAAGTATCTTCATATAATTAATATAACATGATTATCTGTTTTTGTGCTATCATGTTCTCGTAAACGTATTACTAAAGAAAAGGAAGAAAAATATGAAAACACTTTCACCTTTGCAAATCGAAAGATTAAAGTATCAGCCAAAACTTCCGGAATGTCTTGCTAAAGGCATTAATTCACTGGAAATGGTTGAAGGTTCTGCAACTCAATCTGTTAGAGATCAGGAACAAATTAAAGAATTATTCAAAAATACTTACGGAAAACCTGTTGTGACTTTTAAGAATTCTATTTCATTAACAGCTTCTGAAGTTAAAAATGTGGGCGTAATCCTTTCAGGCGGACAAGCTCCTGGCGGACACAACGTTATTGCAGGTTTGTACGATGCTTTGAAACAAGCTAATTCATCAAATAAATTATACGGGTTCTTGGGCGGACCTTCAGGTATTATTGATGGAAAATATATTGAATTTACTGACGATTTTATCGACCAATACAGAAATACTGGCGGTTTTGATATTATCGGTTCCGGTAGAACTAAACTTGAAACAGAAGATCAGTTCCAAAAATCTTTGGCTGTTTGTAAAAAATTAGGGATTTCTGCTGTTGTAATCATCGGCGGAGATGATTCCAATACAAACGCTGCGCTTCTTGCTGAATGGTTTGTTAAAAATAACACAGGCATTCAGGTTATCGGATGCCCTAAAACAATCGACGGAGATTTGAAAAATGAACAAATCGAAATTTCTTTCGGTTTTGATACAGCTACAAAAACTTATGGCGAATTAATCGGAAATATTCAGCGTGATGCTAATTCTGCTAAAAAATACTGGCACTTTGTTAAGATTATGGGCAGAAGCGCATCTCACGTTGCTCTGGAAGCTGCATTGCAAACCCAGCCTAATATTACTTTGATTTCAGAAGAAGTTGAAGAAAAGAAAATGTCTTTGGAAAGCATTATTAACTATATGTGCGATATCATTGTTAAACGTGCAAATAACGGTAAAAACTTTGGTATAGCTATTATTCCAGAAGGCTTGATTGAATTTATTCCGGAAATGAAGTCAATGATTTCTAACCTTAACGATATTATGGCTGCTTTGGAAAATGATCCTGCTTTTGTTAATGCGACAACAATCAGAGATAAATTTGATATTGTTGAAAACAGACTTGAATCTGCAAATGCAAAAGTTTACAGCTCACTTCCTGTTTTGATTAAAGGACAACTACTCGCAGATCGTGACCCGCACGGAAACGTTCAGGTTTCAAAAATCGAAACTGAAAAATTGTTAATTGAAATGATTCAGACAAGATTGGATGAATTGAAATCTCAAGGTGATTATATCGGTAAATTCTCGGCACAATCACACTTCTTCGGTTACGAAGGCAGATGTGCGTTCCCGTCAAACTTTGATGCTGATTACTGCTATTCATTAGGTTTTAATGCATTTGCATTGATTAACTTCGGTTTGACAGGATACCTTTCATCAGTAAGAAACCTTACTGCTCCTGCTTCTGAATGGGTAGCAGGCGGCGTACCTCTTACAATGATGATGAATATGGAAAAACGCCACGGCGAAATGAAACCTGTAATTCAGAAAGCTCTTGTAAGACTTGATGGACCTGTGTTCAAACAGTTGGAAACACACAGAGAAGAATGGGCAATGAATGACAGATATTTATTCCCTGGTGCAATCCAATACTTTGGACCTTCTTGTGTTTGTGATGTAACAACTTGCACATTGCAGCTTGAAAGAAGCAAAGAACTGGTTAATGCTTAGTTAATTAAGTTAGAATAAAAAGACCGCCTCGATTTCGGGGCGGTTTTTGGCGAATAGCCCGAGTAATTCTCAGGGAAGAAGTTCATAACTTTCAAGTAAAGATTTTAACCTGTTTGATTGTTCGTGAATTTTATCCAACATAAGCCCGATGTGAAGCATGTTCTCATCCATATAATGTGAGTCAGCGTAATTTTTAGCTACAGCACTGAGGCTGTGTATTTGTACGACGGAATCTGTAAGTGTTCCTAGTTCATCTTTGTTCATAGTACCTCCTACTATTATTACTATATACTAAGCATATTGGTATGTATAGTACCCATTTGGCTATTATTATAACCTAAAATGTATTTTACGCACCACAAGTTTATTGTAATAATATGATTGAAAATAGAGTTGCAATATATATGGCTACGAAACGTTTAGATAAACGTGATATTGTCAAGATGACAGGTATTGATAGGCATACATTAGATAATATATTTAAATGTAAAACGAAGGGTATTGAATTTGAAACGCTTAATAAACTTTGTTGGGCTTTAGATTGTACCCCGAACGACTTGCTCCGCTATGTTCCCGATGAAAATCCTCCTGTTTAACCACTTGAAATATTTTAAAAAGGCGTTATAATAATATTATAAGGGTGGTCGCTCCGTGAAGCGACCGTTACAGACCCTAAATGAAAAGTGATAATATTTGTAAAAGATGTCCTACTAGCGATAGGGCATCTTTTATTATGCGTCTTTTCATTCTTTCACCTCCTTTCCACCATTTTTACAGTAATGTTGATGTGTAGTTGGAGGCAGACGTGTTTTACCCTGAATTTATTGTATCATAAATTCATAATAATTCCAGTTTTTGTGTGCAAGTCGGTTATTTCTTCTCATTTACACCGTAACCGAACATTGCAAAATCGTACTTTGCAGGGTCTTTGGGGTCAAATTGTTTAAGGTTGTTGGTTAATTCTATTACGGCTTTAAAATCGTTTGCATTTCTTGTTAAAAGCCCCATTTCACGTGAAATTCTCGCTACATGAACGTCGAGCGGTATGTAAAGGTCTGACGCAGGCATAAAATCCCAAATCCCGAAATCTACAGGACCTTTTCGCACCATCCAGCGCAGAAACATGCACATACGCTTCATTGCTCCGCCTTTTTTCGGGTCTGGTATCATAAAATAAAATCCCTGTGAGGCTTCTTTTGCACGTGAATAAAAATAATCAGTCACAGGTACAAACATATTATCCTTGTAAGGGTTTTCGTAACCGTATTTGAAAAGTTCTTCAAGTCCGCCGTCTTTTGCATAAAGTTCACGCATTATACAAAATATTTGCGCAAAATCTTCCGGCTTGCCGAAACGGTAGTTAAAATCCCCTATCTTTTCAGGTTCAAAATTTAGTATAAAATCAAGCGGTTTGTTTTGTGCAATATCAAACAGCGTGTCGAGTTTTTTTGTAAAAACATCACGCCTGCCGTACGCAACAAGGGATGAAAGAAACCCTGCTATTTCGATATCTTTTTTATTCTTAAACCTGTTTGGAAATCTTACAGGGTCGTCTTTTATAAATTCAACTGTTTCAAATTTTGCCACAAGGTTGTCTATTTCATTTTTAGTAATCATATTTTTATCTTATCAATATTGGAAATATCTGTCAAAGTCCACGTCATCAAAACTGCATAAAAGTTTAAATATGTCGTTGTCTTCATCCATACGTTGAAATGTATAATTATCAAACTTCCAGTATTTAGGATTAATTCCTTTTACCTGTACAATTCCTTCATCTTTTAGTATTTGTAATTTTTTCTTAACAACCTCAAGAGGCAGTTCCACGAGTTTTGCAAGCTCAACAGAAGTAATCCCCTTTTCATCGGAGCATTTTTCAGGGGTCATAAACATTAGCTCAAGTCCGACTTTTTTTAAATCTTTATCTTCTGTTTCTAGTTCGAAATCATACATATTTCTATATTATAAATAAAAAATTAAAATTTGCTCATATTTTTACTGTATTTGCAGGAAAAACTTTTTTTGTTTATGCTTTATTATGAAAGTAGAAAACTATGGGAAGCAAAAAATTTGGTACACTCACAAATATAGAATCGGTAAAGTCAATCAGCAGGCAGATTGACGCACTGTCTAATTTGACTGCAAATCCGCATAAAATTAATGATTTTGATTCAAAAATGCTTGAAGGTACGGTTTCTTCACCGCTTCAAAAACCTGCAGTGCATTCAAGGGCTTTCCCATTAATTGACAGGGCTGTAGTTTTCTTGAAAAGGTACGTGCTTGCAAAAGTATCACGAAAATTTAACTCGATAGTTCAGATGAGTGATTCTCTTGACTCTCTCGCAAGTATTAACAAGAATGTTGATGAGTTAATGAAAATTCGTGCGCCGTACAGAGAAACTGTTCATAACTATGAAATTTTGACTGAATATCTTTATAAAGCAAATAAAATCCATTCTCAAATTAGCAAATCTATGAATAGATAAACTTTCTCTGACTTAACATTTGCGATTAAACTATTGCTAATTGGCTGTGTTTATTCTAAACTTTTGCTATAACCCGCTGGGCGGGAAGTAAGACTAGCTAAGGAGATAACATGAACGAGCTTTTAAAAAAATCGGCTGCCGAACAAAGTAAAGCCTTGAAGAATAAAGAAATTTCTGCTGTTGAATTGACTAATGCGGCTTTTGATAGAATTGCCGAACTTGATGATAAATTAGGGGCATTCAATTCTTTGACAAAAGACACTGCAATTGAAACAGCTAAAAAAGTTGATGAAAAAATTGCTAAAGGAGAAGAATTACCGCTTCTTGCAGGTGTTCCGCTTGCTTTAAAAGATAATATGAATCTTATTGGTTCTAAAACTACAGCTTCAAGTAAAATTTTGGAAAACTTTGTTTCTCCGTTTAATGCGACAGTAACCGAAAAACTTCTCGGTAACCTTGTTCCTATTCTTGGAAAAGCTAATCTTGACGAGTTTGCAATGGGTTCTTCCAATGAAAACTCTGCATTTAAAAAAGTTCATAACCCTTGGAATTTGAAGAAGGTTCCTGGCGGATCGTCAGGCGGGTCGGCAGCTTCTGTTTCTTCCTGCGAAGCAACTCTTGCTTTAGGTTCTGATACCGGCGGTTCAATTCGTCTTCCTGCATCTTTTTGCGGTATTGTTGGTATGAAACCTACTTACGGCAGAGTTTCCCGCTACGGCTTGATTGCATTCGCTTCCTCATTAGACCAAATCGGACCTTTCGCTAGAACTGTAGAAGATGCAGCAAACTTACTGGAAGTTATTTCGGGTCACGACCCTAAAGACAGCACTTCTTTAAATCTTCCTGTTGAACATTATTCCGCTCATTTGAATGATGATATTAAAGGGATGAAAGTCGGTGTTATTAAAGAACTTATGACTGAGGGACTTTCTGATGACGTTGCTCGTGCAATGCAAAAAGCTATTGATGATTACAAAAAACTTGGTGCTGAAGTTGTTGAAATTTCACTGCCTAATTTGAAATATTCAATAGGGATTTACTATATTCTTGCAACTGCTGAATGCTCATCAAACTTGGCAAGATTTGATGGTGTAAGATACGGTTACAGAACTCCTGATGCACAAAATCTTATGGAATTGTACACAAAATCCCGTGCAGAAGGTTTCGGACCTGAGGTTAAACGTCGTATAATGCTCGGTACTTATGCATTGTCCTCAGGATATTATGCCGCATATTACAAAAAAGCACAGCAGATGAGAGCATTGGTAACTCAAGAATTAATAGAAGCTTTCAAAAAAGTTGATATTTTGATTTCCCCGACCTGCCCTAATACCGCATTTGAACTCGGTGCAAAATCTACAGATCCATTGCATATGTATTTGACGGATATTGCAACGATTTCTGCTAACCTTGCAGGTATTCCGGGTATGAGTGTTCCAGCCGGATTTGATAAAGACGGTATGCCGATCGGGTTACAAATCCTTGCTCCTCAGCTTCAGGAATCTCGATTGTTTAACGCTGCTCATAAATTTGAAAGGGCAAATGATTATTACTTGCAGTTAGCAAAAATATAAGGAATTTAGGCGGGCGTTTTAAGTCCGCCTTTTTTAATTATGAAAGGAAGTTTACATGGCAAAGATTCAGAAGGTTATTTCTCAAACAGCACAAATTTCCCGGAAACTTACTCAATTAAAATCAGATATAGTTTTCTCATCAGTTCTGGGAAATTATAAAGATTACAAAAATGCAAAAAAAGCTTACGCTGAACTGGCAAAAGATAATTTTGAGCTTTCAATGCAGGCTAAAGGTCCAAAAGTTGAGAGAGTTCCATTGTTTTCAAAAGCAGGTATGGGAATTCTAAAAGTGTTATTTTTAGATATGTTTAGAGTGAAGACTCCTGCAGAAAAAGAGTTTTCAAAACTTGTAAAACTGGAAAAAGCAAAACAAAAATTTAATATTCAGGGTTGAGTATAAAATATAAAACCTCGAGTGGAATATTGGATTTTTTAAATACAAAAAACGGGCTTCGTGAGAAACCCGTTTTTTATTGTGATGTTATTTTATTCTTTAGTATATTCAGCGTCGATTACATCATCGTCTTTTTTATCTTCTGATGCTGCGTTTTCACTTGAAGCTGTTCCCTGATTTGCTTGTTCTTCTTTTTGAACTGCCTCATAAGCTTTTTGTGAAATACTGAACATTGTTTGCTGCAATTCTTCAGATAATTTTTTCAATTCATCTGTTGATTTGTTTTCATCCAATGCTTTTTGAAGTGCTGCTTTTTGTTCATCAAGTTTTGATTTGTCAGCTGCATCAATTTTGCCTTCAAAATCTTTTACAATTCTTTCGGCAGAACCGATTAAGCTTGTTGCATTATTCTTGATTTCAGCTTCTTCTTTTTTCTTCTTATCTTCAGCAGCATTTGCTTCTGCTTCTTTAACCATCTTATCGATATCTTCTTCTGACAAGTTAGAACCATTCGTGATGGTAATTTTTTGTTCTTTATTAGTTGCTTTATCTTTAGCAGATACGATTACAATACCGTTTGCGTCGATATCGAATATAACTTCGATTTGCAGCAAACCTCTCATTGACGTCGGAATACCGTCAATTCTGAAAATACCTAAAGATTTACTATCTTTAGCCATAGGTCTTTCACCTTGAAGAACGTGAATGTCAACGGCAGTCTGGTTATTTTCGGCAGTTGAGAATACCTGTGATTTAGAAACCGGTATTGTAGTGTTTCTTGGCACTAACGGAGTCATAACGCCGCCTAATGTTTCGATACCAAGAGTCAACGGAGTTACGTCTAACAATACGATATCTTTAACTTCACCGGCAAGTACACCTGCTTGAACTGCGGCACCAACTGCAACTACTTCATCAGGGTTTACCGATTGGTTAGGATCTTTTCCTGTGTATTCTTTTACTAACTGTTGAACTGCAGGAATTCTTGAAGATCCGCCGACTAATACAACTTCGTTTATTTCATCTTTAGAAACGCCGGCATCTTTCAACGCATTTTCTACCGGAACTTTACATCTGTTCAACAAGTCACGGCTCAAATCTTCAAATTTAGCTCTTGTTAAGTTCAAGTCTAAGTGTTTAGGGCCGTTAGCGTCTGCTGTGATGAATGGAAGGTTGATGTTAGTTTCCATAACAGATGACAATTCGCATTTAGCTTTTTCAGCTGCTTCTTTAACACGCTGCATAGCTTGTTTGTCGTTACGGAGGTCAATACCATCTTGTTTTTTGAATTCT